>NZ_LWLC01000001.1:0-227769 GCF_001905065.1 Saccharothrix sp. CB00851 | reverse complement strand
TTCCCGATCGTGGTCGGGCAGAGCTGGCCGGAGGGTGACGAGACGGCGCTCCGGCGGATGGCCGACGCCTACCGCACGGCCGCGCAGGGCGTGAAGTCGGTCATCGACGAGGGCAACGGCGCGGCGTCCACCGTGTACGCGAGCCAGACCGGCGAGGCCGTCCAGGCGTTCGAGGAGTACTGGAAGAAGTTCGCCGACGGTGACGACTCCTACCTGCCGAAGTTGCAGAAGATCTGCGAGCAGTTGGCGGAGAGCTGCGACAACACCGCGTTGGAGGTGGAGTACACCAAGCTGTCGATCATCGCGTCGCTGATCATGCTGGCGATCGAGATCGCCGCGCTGATCGCCGCGGCGTTCGGCACGTTCGGCGCGTCGACGGCGGGCATCCCGATCGCGCAGCAGGCGACGCGGCTGATCGTGCAGTTCACGTTCCGGCAGCTGATCATCGCGATCCTGCGCGAGGTGGCGATCTCGGTCGGCATCGACGCGGCCATCCAGGCGATCCAGGTGGCGCGCGGAGACCGCGAGTCGTGGGACTGGGGCAAGACGACCGAGGCGGCGGTCTCGGGTGCGGTGTCCGGTCTGGTCGGCGGTGTGTCGGGTGGGCTGAAGTTCGAGGGTGGCGGGCTGGCCGGGCAGGTGGCGGTCGGCGCGACGCGTGGCGCGGTCGAGGGCGCGGTGTCCACGGTGGGCACGGCGGCCGCGATGGGGCAGGACATCTCGGCGCGGGACGTGCTGATGGGCGCGTCGGCCGGTGCGGTGTCCGGTGGGATCGGCGGTGCGAAGGACGGGATCTCCGTCGACCCGCCGCGGGTCGACGCCGGTGCGCCGGTCAGCGGGCCGCCGAACGTGGGACCCCCGCCGGGTGGAGTGCCTGGCGGGCCGGCCGCCACGCCGGGTGGACCCGCGGTGAACCGTGCCGGGTTGGACCGGCCGGTCGGGGGGACGACCGCGACTTCGTCGGTGGCCGCACCTCCCGCGCCCGCGCCGAGGGTGAGTGCGCCGCCTTCGGTCGGTGGGGACTCTTCGCCTGGCGGGTCTTCGCCGGGTGGTTCTTCGGCGCCCTCTGGTTTTGGCGGGCCGCCTGCCGGTGGTGGGCGCAGCGGTGCTTCGGTGCCCACGTCGCCCGCCGGTGGTGGGACCGGCCCGTCGATCAGCAGCCGACTCGGCGCGGCGCCCGGTGGCCCGGCCCTCGGCGGTCCGGTTTCGAGTGGTCCGGCACCGAGCGGGCCGGCACCGACGAGTGCTCCCGGTGGTTCGGCGGCCAGCGGTTCGGCTCCGGGTGGTTCCGCGGCTCGGATGCCCGGTGGGATGCCGGCTGGTGGGCCGGTTCCCGGCGGGTCGGCGTTCGCGCCGGGGACGGCGGGTGGTTCGGCGAACGGGTTGAGCACCGCGCCTCCTGGTGCGACGCCTCAGGGCGGGGCTGCTGCGCCCGGGATGCGGCCCGGCGGTGCCGTGCCCGGTGGCATGCCCGGTAGTGCGATGCCGGGTGGTGCGATGCCGGGTGGTGCGATGCCGGGTGGTTCGACGCCTGGCGGACCTTTGCCCGGGAGTTCGACGCCCGGTGGGGCGCTGCCCGGCGGTGCGGTTCCGGGTGGGTCGCTGCCCGGGGGTTCCACGCCCGGTGGGGCGGTTCCGGGTGGTGGGCTCCCCGGCGGGCCGGCCGTTGGTGGAGCGACGCCGGGTGGTGCGCCTGTCGGCGGAGCGGTGCCCGGTGCGCCTGTGGGCGGCGTGATCGCAGGCGGGATGCCACTTGGCGGGGCCATGCCTGGCGGGGCCGCGCCTGGCGGTTCCGTGTCCGGCGGCGCCACGCCTGGTGGTTCGACTTCTGGTGGCGCCACGCCTGGTGGTTCGACTTCTGGTGGTGCCGCGCCTGGTGGGCCGGTGCCCACGGGTGGGCCTGCGCCTGGTTCCGCGCCGGTGAACGGTGGCCCGCCTGCCGGTGGCAGTGGTGCTCCGGCGGCTGGTGGGCCGGCCGCGGGTGCCCCTGGTGCCGGCACTCCTGCCGGGGCAGCCGGGGCTCCGATGGCGGGTGCGGCTGGTGGGGCTGCGCCGCCTGCCGGTGGTGCGGCCGGTGGTGGGCGTGGGCCCGTTGCGCCGGCAGGCGGGTTGGCGCCGGATGTCGCAGGTTCGCCGTCTGCCGGAGCTCAGACTTCCGGTTCGCCGTCGTCCGGCCGGGATCAGCACGGTCGTGGTGGAGATGCCGTCAGCGCGAGTTCGCTGACCGGGATGCCGGTCCAGCCGTTGCCGGCGACCGGTCCCCTGTCGATGCCCGAGCAGCGCGGCCCCGCGTCCACCGCGCCGCCGCAGACGTCCATGCCCACGACCCAGCCCGGTGCCTTCGGCCCGCAGCCCGGTGGTTTCGGGCCGCAGCCCGGAGGACCCGCACCGCAGCCCGGAGGGCCCGCGCCGCAGCCTGGAGGGCCCGCGCCGCACACCGGCGCGCCGGCACGGCCGGAGGCTTCAGCTCCCGCCCGTACCTCGGAACCGGCGGCACGTCCCGCCACGCCGCCGACCACGCAGGTCCGCACGGACGGGCCTGCTCCCGCCGCTCGTGGCGGGGACGGCCCGACGCCGCCGACCACCAGCCCGACGCCGCCCACCGACGGTCCCGCGCCTGCGGTGGAAGGGCCCAAGCCCGACAGCACGCCGACCGACGCCACCCCCGCCACGGACGGACCGGACGCTCCCGACAACACCGGCAGCCCGGACAGCGCCGGCAGCCCGGACAGCGCCGGCAGCCCGGACAGCGCCGATACCCCGGACAGCGCTGACACCCCGGACAGCGCCGAGGCGCCCGCCGACTTGGTCGGTGAGCCGGGTGACGAGCACTCCCCGGCCTCCAGCCACGAGTGGCCCGCCGAGACCGACACCGACCCTGGCGCTGGCGCGGATCCGTTCCCCCAGAAGAACGTCTGGAACCAGCCCGCGGGTGTCGTGCCGGGCTTCTCCCACGACGGCCCCTACGTCTCCGTCCACGAGAGCACCGGCCCCACGGACCAGTCCGTCGGCACGTACGACCAGCGCGCCGCGGCCCTCATCGAGCCGACCTACCAGCCCTACGGCCCGTACGGCGACTACCAGTCGTTCCGCGACGCCCACTCCAAGCCCGACGGCAGCATCGACTGGCCGCCGAACCAGGGCGCGGACGGCCCGCGCGTGGTCGTGGAACTGCCCGCGGGCACCGTGCTCGACCGGTTCGGCAGCCCGAACGGCGACTTCCTCTCCCCGCTGCGCCCGGACGGCCAGGCTTACGGGTTCGGCGAGCGCGCGATCATGCCGGACAGCCTCGGCAAGGGCTACCACGTCTACGTCCTGGACGCACCGCTCACCGTCGAGCTGGCCCCGGTCGCCCCCGCGTTCGACCAGAACGGCGGCGCGCGCCAGCTCCAGCCCGTCCTCGACGCCGCCCTCGCGGACCCGAACACGGGCCAGATGAGCGTGCAGCGCCTGATCGACCTGGGCGTGCTGCACGAGGTGGACGTGCCACCGGCCGACGGCCGCGTGCTACCGCCCGACTTCGGCACGTTCGACAGCGACGGCAACGTCCGCACCCCCGACCCGGTCACCGTCACCGAAGCGCAGAACGGCGCCTTCGACAACTACACCCCGGCCGACCCGCCCGCGACCCTCACGCCGAACCCCGACCTCGGCCCCGTCGCGCACCAGGGGCCGATTCCGATCGGCGAGGTGTCCCAGCGCGTCGACCAGGCGATCCGCAACAGCCAGGTCACCGACGCGGGCGTCGCGCTGCACACCGAGGACAGCCTGCGCGACCTCTCCAGCCGGATCCCGGCGACCGCCGATCACGTCGTCCTCGACATCCACACCGACGGCGACGGCGTCCGCATCGGCAACACGCACTACACCCGCGCCGAACTGGTCCAGCTGATCAACAACCACGCGGACCTCGCCGGCCGGCCGATCATGTTCGTCGGCTGCGACGCGGGCGCGGGCGGCGAGAACAGCCTGGCCGCGCACGTCGCCCGGGAGACCGGCCAGCGGGTCATCGCGCCGGACAGCCTGGCCTGGTCCGACCGGGACGGCAACGTCTACAGCAGCTCCCCGAACGAGACCGGCGGCCCGAAGCTCCCGCCCGACGGCGGCTGGCACGCGTTCGAACCGGATGGCACGCACGCGCCCGCGGGCGAGAACGGCATGCCGCCCGGCCACGAGCCGAAGGGCGACCTCGCCACCGACGGCCAGGAGCACCGCGGCCGGCTCGACATCGAGCCGCAGGTCCAGCAGCCGTGGACGGCACCGGAGACCATCCACGAGCGCACCGTCCAGTTGCGCGACGACCAGTCGTTCTTCCACAGCGGCCAAGAGCTGCCGCGGGACACCCGGATCACGATCCAGGGCGAGGACGGCAGCGTCCGCACGGTCGTGCACGTCGATGCCGACGGCAAGGTCCACGTCGACGCCATCGCGCCCAACACCCGCCACGGCGACAACCCGGAGGTCCGCCACCCCGCGCCGAACGCGCACTACCGGGTGGAGCTCGGCCACCGGCACGACGTGTTCGTGGCCAACGCCGACGGCACCCGCCAGACCACCCAGGACACCATCAAGATCGGTGACCGGGTCGTCACGGTCGACCGCGCGGTGATCATCGAGCCGATCCCCGAGCCCGTGAACGGCCGCGTGACGATCGACCGCGACCACCCGCTGGCACCCCGACCGGATGAGGCGTTCACCGCCCGCACCGACCTGCCGCCGAACACGCGCATGGAGGTGCACGACACCGACGGCACGTACCGCGGCACGGTCCAGACCGACGCCGACGGCAAGCCGAGGTGGGTGGCCGCGCCGGACTACCTGTCCACCGACGTCCGCAACCCCGAGGTCCAGCACACCTCGCAGGGCACGAACTACAACATCGACCGCGGCCCCCTGCACCAGGAGTACTCCACCAACGCCGAGGGCCACCCGCAGCACGCGGTCGAGCGCACCGAGCCGCCGACCACCAGGCAGACCCCGGTCACCGACCTCGGGCAGGGCGAGCCGTTCAGCCGTCCCGGCCAGGTGCACGACCCCAACACCGAGTACGTGGTCAGCGACGAGCACGGCCAGCGCCGCGGCCGGTTCCTCACCGACGAGTCCGGTCACGTGGTGTTCGAGGACACCTACTCCGGCCAGCGCAGCCGGGTCAACGCCGAGATCACCCAGGCGCCGTCGACCGCGCAGGTCACCTCGGACGGCTTCTACGGCCTCGGCACGGCGCAGACCCCGACCGCGACCTGGCCGACGCCCGCCAACGGCGAGGTGCGGCTGGCGATGCAGCGCACCAAGACCGACGACGGGTACGTGTACTCGGTGAACGTCGTCAGCGGCGACACCAGCGGCTGGACGCCGGAGCAGCGGGCCGCCGTCACCCGGCCGTTCAACAACGCCGACCCGTTCGCCGGCCGGGCCGACCTGCCGCCGGACACCCGGTTCGTGCTGGACGACCACAAGAAGCAGGGCTACGGCACGTTCCAGACCGGCGGTGACGGCGCGGCCTCGCACGTGCACACGTTCCGGCCGTTCAGCCCGGACCTGAACAACCCGCTGCCCAACGCGGTGCTGGTCGCCGACAACGACGCGTGGCGCGGTCGCACGAACGGCGACGGCGAGACGGTCGCGACGACCGGCCGCCCGGACCTGAGGTCCGGTGGCGCGATCCGGCGCGACGGCAGCGCCCAGCTGGAGGTCGGCAGCCACGGCGAGGTCGACGCGGACGGCAAGAAGCTGTCCGACGGCGGCCACCACCAGGGCAACGAGACCGGCGGTCCCGGTGAGGCGGCGAACCAGTCGAGCCAGCAGCGCGACCAGAACCAGGGCAACGAGCGCCCGGCGTTCGTGACCGCCGAGACGTGGCACCGGATGGAGCGGGACCGCGCGACGCTGATGAAGTCCGGCGGTACGGTCGAGATGATCGACACGTTCGCCCTGCGCGACCCGCTGCAGCGCCACCCGCACACCTACCAGACGCGGTGGCGTGTGACGCTCGCCGACGGCACGACCGAGATCTACGTCAGGAGCTACCCGAATGAGCACAACGCAGCCCTCTGGCCGGCCGACTTCTGAGCAGCGCCACGACGAGCTGCTCCAGCACATCGGCGGCATGCTGCTGGACGCTGCTCCGGACGGCTTCCGGCGGATCGACCTGCTGGTGCGGATGACCGTGGCCGTGCAGGACGCGACGCTGAAGGTGTACATGCCCGACGGCACCACCCCCGAGGTGATGCCGCCGGACGGGTTGATGCCCGCGTTCGGGGAGATGCGGCAGGTGCTGTTCCAGCCCGGCCGCGGCACCTGGTTCTCCGCGCGGTGCGTGGTGAACGCGCCGGTCCAGATCGACATCACCTACAACTTCGACCACGACCCGCAGTTCGACCCGCCCGTGCCGGCCGCGGACTTCGCCCGCGACCTCCAGGCCTTCCCCCGTGACGAGGCCTTCATCCCCGACTGGCTGCGCGCCAAGCTGGTCGAGGCGAGCGAGACGACCGAGGAGCAGAACGCATGACCGCACCGCAGCTGGACGTCGAGGACCAGAACGCGATCCTCGGCTCCGTCACCACCCTGCTGGTGCAGCGCCTGCCCGGCGACTGGGAGCAGCTGTTCGTCGACTTCCGGATGGTGGGCCGCCACCTGGAGGCGCAGGTCTCCGGGCTGACCATGTACGGCTCGTCGTTCGACTGGGAGCTGCCGCCGGAGGCGCTGCCGTTCTTCGTGCAGCTGCGCGACGGCATGGCGCGACCGGGTCACGGCACGTGGTTCACGCTGAAGTTCCACCTCGTGCACCCCGACACCTACTCGGCCGAGTTCGACCGGGACGGCGAGCCGGACTGGGCGCAGCCGCCCGGCGCGGAGCACTACGCCGAGGAGCTGGAGCTCTACCCGCGCGACGACGACGCGATCCCGGCGTGGCTGCGGGAACGCGCGGGTCTCGGCCCGGCCGCGGGCACGGTGATCGCCGCGCCGCTGTTCGACGGGCCGGAGCCGGTGGTGCGCGACCGGCCCGCCGTGCACCCGCAGGAGCGGGACGAGGTGCTGGCCTACCTGGAGAACGCGCCGGTCGTGCTGGCCGCGCGGTCCTACGGGCCGGACGCGCTCAAGCCGGACGCCACGCCGTCCGTGCCGCTGTCCTTCCACACCGACGGGACCTGGGTGTGGCCGGGCGGGGTGGCGTACTACCTGCGCCACCACCACGTGCCGCCGGTGCCGCAGCTCGTGCAGCACATCCGTGACAACGGCTACGCCGTGCCGCCGGTCACCCCGGAGGCGGAGCGGGCGGCCGCCGCCGTGGCCACCGGGCAGGCCGAGGGCGCGCCGCTGCCCGAGCACCGGCCCCGCGTGATCACCGAGGCCGACCAGCGGGCGCTGGACCGCCTCAAGCAGCGGCTGGACCACTTCGGGGTCGCCGAGCACGAGTACGGCATCGTCGAGCCGAAGCCGGACGTGTTCGTGCTCGAACCCGCGCCCGGACCGTCCGGCTGGCAGGTCCAGTTCTGGGACTCCAACCGCGGCCCGCACGGCCACCCGCGCGTCTACGAGCACGCGGTGGACGCGGCGAAGGTGCTGCTGGCCGAGGTGCTGTGGCAGGTCGACCTGGACCGGACGCGGGCCGCGGCGGACACCGGCGCGCTGGTGCTGCCGGTCGCGGACATCCAGCCGCTGCCGGACGAGCCGCCGCTGTCGCTGTTCCGCGACCGCGAGAGCGTGGTCGTGCCGGTCGGCACCGAGCTGGACCGGTTCGGCGCGGAGACCGGCAACCTCGTCTACGCGTCCGGGACGATGTTCGGCCAGCGGTCGCTGCCACCGGATTGGCTGAACCGCCGCTACCACGTCTACCGGGTGCAGAAGCCGGTGCCGGCGCTGAAGGGCGTCGCGGTGCCGTGGTTCGGGCAGCCGGGCGGTGGTACGGGTTACTTCCTGGCGAGTTCCGTGCGGGACCTGCTGGCCGACGGAAGCCTGGTCGAGGTGGCCGGGGCGGCGATCCAGCAGCCGCAACCGGGCGTCTGAACCTGCTACCGCCGAGCGCGGGACGACGCGGTGGAGGCGGTCTGTCGCGGCGCCGGCCACCCTCGTGGGCGGTCATTACTCCGTTCGGCTCATCGGGGTCCCGTGCGGGCACGGTGAGTCGCGGGGGAAGATGTCCCACGTGTCCGAGCTGAAGCCGCTGAACCCGACCGAGCAGGATGCGCTGGTCAAGCAGATCGGCCTGACGCTGATGCGGGCCGCGCCGGAGGAGTGGCGGCACGTGACCGCGGAGTACCGCGCGACCGGCCGGTACTTCGAGCTGGCCGCCGAGGTGCGCACCGCCGACGGCGCCCTGCGTGCTTGGTCACCGCCCCAGGAGGTGGCCGGGCTGTTCTCGCGGCTGCGCGCGGGCATGTACCGCGACGGCCGGGGCAGCTGGTCCAACGCGCGCTACCAGCTGGACCACCCGTCCAGCTACAACCTGGACTTCGACCGCGCCGAGCCGTCCTGGACCACGCCACCGCCGCCGCAGGCGTACCTGGACGAGATGCGGTTCTTCCCGCGCACCGACGAGAACGTGCCGGACTGGCTGCGCCGCCGCATCGCGCAGGCCGCGCCGCCACCTCCGCCGCCACCGCCCGCCGACCAGCTGCCCCCGCCGCGCGCGTTCCGCACGGCCAGGGTGTTCGACGGCGCCGGTCCCGGCGGTCGGCCGTCGGTGAACCGGCCCCCGGTCGCCGAAGCCGACCACGACCTGCTGCTGAGCTACCTGGACCGGGCGCCGGTCGCGGTGATCGGGCGCGGTTTCGACGCCGACGTGCTCAACCCGGACGCGCCGTCGGTGGTGCCGGTGGCGTTCCAGACCGACGGGCACTGGATCTGGCCCGCCGCGGTCGGCTACTACCTGCGCGCCTACGGCGTGCCGCCCGAGCCGGAGCTGGTGGAACGGGCCAAGGCGCTGGACTTCGTGCTGCCCGAGGTGACCGAGGAGGCACGGGTCGCCGCCGCGGCGAACCTGGGCGCGCCCGCCGCGCCGCAGGGCACCGAGCTGCCGGTCGCCGAACCACCGCCCGCGCCGGTCGAGCCGCCGGTCGAGGTGGGTGCGACGGTGGCCGCGCCGCTGCCCGAGCTGCCGGCCGACGACGAGCCGCGGCCCGCCGAGGAGCCGGGCGGGCAGGTGGACGTCGAGGAGACCGCGAACCTGACCGAGCTGACGCCGGACGTCATCGAGTACGCGCAGGACGGTCCGCCGTACCGGGTGCGGTTCGAGGAGGACGGCCCGGTGATCGACGAGCGGTACCGGCGCGAGTCCTACGTGGACGGCATGGACCTGTTCGCACCCGGCGCCTACGAGCGCGAGCTGAACGACACCCAGACCTGGAACCCGTTCACCGACGAGGAACCGGAGACCGAACCGGCCGAGGAGACCGCCGAGGTCGAGGCGGTCACCGACGAGCCCGCGCACGACCAGCACGACCAGCACGAAGAGCCCGCCGAACCCGAGCCGCAGCCGGCCGCGGTGGCGGAGCCGGAGTCCGAGTCGCGGCACTCCGCCGACGAGGCCGAGGTCACCGCCGAGTTCGAGGTCGACCAGGCCAGGCTCTACACGCCGGAACGCGACGACGAGCCGTTCGACGCGCACGAGGACGCCCGGATCGCCGACCAGGCGTTCGGCGATCCGGATGAACCGCTGTTCGCCGAGCACGCCCACGCCGAGCCCGAGCCCCGGTTCACCGACCAGGCCGAGCACGACGAGCACGCCGAGCACCACGAAGACGACCACCAAGACCACCAAGACCGCGCCGAGCACCGCGAAGACCGCGATGAACCGGCCGCCGAGCACCAGTTCGCCGAACAGGTGCCGCCGCCGTTCGCGGACCAGGCGACCGAGTTCGCCGAGGCCGTGCGGCCGTTCGACGACGTGACGCCGGCACCGGTCCCCGCGCCGAGCCTGGCGCCGCCTCCGCCGGTCCAGCCGCCGAAGCCGGTCGAACCGCGCCAGGTCACGCCGGACGAGGAGCGCGAGCTGTCCGGCATCCGCCGCGCGTTGGACGAGCTCGACGTGCCACCCGCCGCCTACCGGTTCGGCGAGCCCGCCGACCGCACCTGGCTGCTGCGCACCGAGGGCCCGGACTGGGAGGTGTCGTGGTTCGACCACGGCCCTACCAACCCGGTCCGCTTCGACCGGCTGGAGGACGCCGCCGCGTACCTGATCGGCAAGCTGGTGCTGACCAACCGGCGGGTGCCGCGCCCGGCACCGATGCCGCCCCCGCCGCCGCAGCGCCCGCGCCCGCCGATGAACAACGGCTTCCGCGAGGAACCGCAGCGCCGTCCGGTGCCGCCGCCCCAGCAGCCGCCCGCACCGGTGCCCGCGCAGGCCGCGGCGCAGCCCTCGGGTGCCACGACGTCGACGCAGGAGCCGAAGCCCCAGCGGTCGTGGCCGATCAACCCGATGAACGGCGAACCGCCGCTGACCTTGTTCCGGCACAAGAAGATGATCGAGCTGCCCGCCGGCATGGAGGTGGACCGCTTCGGCGAGGGCGAGGGCAACCTCGTCTACGCGGCGGGCACCCCGTTCGCGCAGCGCTCGCTGGTGCCGTCGTGGATCAACCGCCCGTACCACGTGTACCGGCTGCGCCGCCCGGTCGAGGTGCTGACCGGCGTCGCCGTGCCGTGGTTCGAGCAGCCGGGCGGCGGCACGGCCTACCTGATGCCGAAGACGATCGACGACCTGGTCGCCGACGGCGTGCTGGTCGAGGTCTCGGGCCAGGAACCACCAGGCCACTAGGCGAACGCCGCGCCACTAGCCGACGCGCAGCCCGTGCGCGGCGGCGAAGGCGACGGCCGTGTCCAGGTCCACCCGCGCACCGCGCAGGGTGGCCTGGACGAGCCCGTCCGCGTCCAGTCGCGCGCCGCGCAGGTCCGCGCCCTCCAGCCGGCACCCGTGCAGCCGCGCGCCGATGATGTCCACTGTCACACCTTGTCATCGTTCGCCAGTTGGTAACCTCCGACCTGCCGGGCAACCCGCCCGGTGCGCGGTCCCGGAGTAGAGACCGCCGCTGACAGGTCGTCAGCCTGCCTAGTGGTCGTGCCCGAGGACTGAAGCCACAACATTCGGGAAGGCACATGACCCGCACGCCCGTGAACGTCACCGTCACCGGTGCGGCCGGCCAGATCGGCTACGCACTGCTGTTCCGCATCGCCTCCGGCCACCTGCTCGGCCCCGACGTCCCGGTGCGCCTGCGCCTGCTGGAGATCCCGCAGGCCGTCAAGGCCGCCGAGGGCACCGCGATGGAGCTGGACGACTGCGCGTTCCCGCTGCTGTCCGGCATCGACATCACCGACGACGCCAAGACCGCCTTCGACGGCGTCAACGTGGCGCTGCTGGTCGGCGCCCGCCCGCGCACGAAGGGCATGGAGCGCGGCGACCTGCTGGAGGCCAACGGCGGCATCTTCAAGCCGCAGGGTGAGGCGATCAACGCGGGCGCGGCGAGCGACGTGCGCGTGCTCGTGGTCGGCAACCCGGCCAACACCAACGCCCTGATCGCCCAGCGGCACGCGCCCGACGTGCCCGCCGAGCGGTTCACCGCGATGACCCGCCTCGACCACAACCGGGCGCTGTCGCAGCTGGCCAAGAAGCTCGGGGTGTCGGTCACCGACATCAAGAAGCTGACCATCTGGGGCAACCACTCGGCCACCCAGTACCCCGACCTGTTCCACGCCGAGGTCAAGGGCCAGAACGCGGCGCAGGCCGTGAACGACCAGGCCTGGCTGGAGAACGAGTTCATCCCGACCGTCGCCAAGCGCGGCGCGGCGATCATCGAGGCGCGTGGCGCGTCCTCGGCGGCGTCGGCGGCGAACGCGGCCATCGACCACGTCCACGACTGGGTCAACGGCACCGCCGAGGGCGACTGGGTGTCGATGGCGATCCCGTCGGACGGCTCGTACGGCGTGCCGGAGGGCCTGATCTCGTCGTTCCCGGTCACCGTGACCGACGGCGAGTACTCGATCGTGCAGGGCCTGGAGATCGACGAGTTCTCCCGCGCCCGCATCGACGCCTCCGTGGCCGAGCTGGTCGAGGAGCGCGACGCGGTCAAGGCCCTGGGCCTGATCTGAGGCTCACACCACGAGAGGGCCACCGCCGGTGGCCCTCTCGTGGCATGTTGTGGGCATGGACCAGTGGCCCGTGCCGACCCCGAACCTGCCCTCCGACGTGCACCCGGCGCTCGCCGCCACCGCGCTCGCCGCGTCGGCCGCCTACGACGGCGCCCGCCGCGAGTTCACCCGCGCGCAGCTGCGCGAGGAGATCGCCGACGGCGCGGACGGCACGCCCACCATGCGGGTGGACGCGATCGTGGAGGCCGCGATCGCCGAGGCCGCCGCGAAGGCGGGCGCCAACCTGCTGTCCGAGGAGGCCGGGTTCCTCGACAACGGTTCCGCCGCCACCCTGGTGATCGACCCGGTGGACGGTTCCGCGAACGCCGCCATGGGCGTGCCGCTGTCCTGCTTCGCCGGTGCCCTGGTGATCGACGACCAGCCCGTCGAGGCCCTCACCGTCTGGTTCGACACCGGCCGGGCCTGGTCGGCGCACGCGGGGCAGCCCACCCCCTACCGCACCACCGGCCGCACCGCCCTCAAGGGCGCGTCGATCTGCATGATGCGGCCCAAGCGCGGCACCGAGGACGCGTGGATGCGGGTGGCCAACCAGGTCGACCGGGTCCGCATCCTGTCCACCACGTGCCTGGAATCCGTGCTGGTGGCCGAGGGCGCGGTGGACGCGTTCGCCGACCCCGGCTCGGACACCCACCGCCTGATGGACCTGATCGCCGCCCTCGTCACCGTCCCGGCGGCCGGGGGAGCGCTGCTCGACCTGCGCGGCAGGCCGCTCACCTTCGACCTCGACCTCTCGCGCCGCTGGTCGGGCATCGCCGCCGCCACGCCCGCCCTGGCCGACGACCTGATCACGACCATCCTGGGCTGAGACCGTTCCCAGGTTGCCGTTTCGCTCATCCCCGGTACCAGCGCGCGGTGTCCTCGATCGCCTGCTCGTGCGGCGTGACGGGCAGCGGGCCGAAAGCGGCCTCGAACGCGGAGTGGTCCACCACCCAGGGCGCGGTCCGCTGGTGGTCCACCTCGCGGCTGCCCCGCAGCCTCTTGTCGAACAACGAACCCACCGTGACGGTCACCGCCGGCAGCCGCACCGGCTTGCGCGTCCTCCGCACCCTCCGGAACTCCACCCGAACGTGTGACGGCCCGAACCTCCCGGCCGTCCGCCACCAGCTGCCGGGTGATCTCCCGCCCGATACCCCGTCCCGCATCCAGCACGTCCGCCGAGAGCGGTTCCGCGAGGAGACGAAGGTCGAGGCCAAGCGCATCGCGCTGGAGCAGCCGGCCGAACAGGGGCTCGCCGGGATCTCGGTCAACGCCATCGCCAAGCGCATGGGCGTGACGGGTCCCGCGGTCTACCGGTACTTCAAGGGGCGCGAAGACCTGCTCGACGACCTGGTCCGCGACGCGTGGCACGACCTCGCGAACACCGTCGAGGAGTCGGTGGCGGCGGCATCGGGCGGCGAGCGGTTCCGGGCGTTCGCGGACGCCTTCCGGGCGTGGGGCGTCACCCAGCCGCACCGGTACCTGCTGCTCTTCGGCACGCCGCTACCGGGCTACCGCGCGCCGCCGGACACGATCATGGCCGCGCACCGCACGATGAGCGCGCTGCTCGGCGTTCTGCCGCACGAAGGCGAGGCCACTGCCCGGGTCGTCCACTCTGGACGCCCGGCTCGTGGCCCGGGCGGGCTCGCGCGGCGAGGGGGAAGTGCCCCCCCCGCCGTGCTGCTCACCGGCCTGCGTGCCTTCTCCAGGCTGCACGGCGTGCTGAGCCTGGAGGTCACCGGCCAGTTCGGGCCGATGGGGATCGACCCGGCGCCGCTCTACCGCGCCGAGGTCGAGTCCTTGATCCTGGGTGATTCCGGGGTCCGCGGCTCGACCAGGCTGTCGGGGCCGGGGTAGACCAGCCCTTCGTGGCCGTCGGAGAAGCGGACCCGATACGGGGGTGCACCTTCCGGGCCGCGGACTTCGAGGATCTCGCCGACCGTCTCGTCGAGACCCACCGCGCGGCTGTGGATGTGCAACCGGTCGCCTACTGTCGCGTGCATCTGCAACACCTCCGGTGCGTCACAGCGTAGGACTGTTCCGAAGGTACCGACAGCCTGGCATTTCCGCTCAGGAGCAGGCGCTGGTCAACTTCACCACCTGGTCGGACTTCTCCTTGGCCCACGTGGCGAAGTTGGTCGGGTCGAGGTCCTGGATCGTCACGTTGCTCATCGTGTCCGAGACGCCGGTGATGGCGTCCTTGAGCGTGGCGTCACCGGCCTTGGCGGCGAGGTCGTTGAGCTCCTGGGCCTTCTGCTGGGTCTCCTCCAGCGCCTTCTGCGGGTCGGCCGTGTTGGGCGTGAAACCGGCGAGCTGCAGCGCGTCGATGCACAGCTGCGCCTTGTCCGCGGCCTGGCCCACCTGGTTGGCCGTGTCGGAGGCCTGTTGCACGGCTTCGCAGCCCGACACCGCGGCGGCGAGGCCCATCGCCAGCAGGAGGGTGGCTACCGGACGACCTGCGCGCATGAGGTGCTCCCGTTCTACGTTGACCGTTTCGCCCGACTCTACCGACGCGCGTACAGCCGACGCACCACGTCGTCGATTTCCGGTTCCACCACTACCAAGTCGTGCACTTCCGCCCGCGCCGCGACCGCCGAAATCACTTTCGCCGCGGTGGTGTCCCGGGAAAACGTGAGATGGTGTCGCAAACCGTTCGATTCCACCCGGCTCGACCTGACCCCGGGCAACCCGACCAGCTCCGCCGGCTTTTCCAGGTCGACCACCAGGACCCGTTCCGGCGCGACCTCGGCGCGCAACTCGTCCAGCGCGCCGTCCGCGAGCACCGTGCCCCGGTCGATCACCACGAGCCGCGGGCACAGCCGCTCGATGTCGTCCAAATCGTGCGTGGTGAGCAAGAGTGTGGTGCCGCGCTCCCGGTTCAGGTCCGCCAGGAACTCCCGCAGCCGTTCCTTGGACTCCAGGTCCAGCCCGATCGTCGGCTCGTCCAGCACCAGCAGCTCCGGCCCGTGCAGCAGCGACGCGACGACCTCGCCCCGCATCCGCTGCCCCAGCGAGAGCTGCCGGACCGGCGTGTCCAGGACCGGGCCGAGGTCCAGCAGGTCGACGCACTCGCGCAACCGGCTCGCGTAGTCGGCCCCCGGCACCCGGTAGATGGCCCGCAACAGCTCGAAGCTGTCCCGCAGCGGCAGGTCCCACCACAGCTGGCTGCGCTGACCGAACACCACGCCGATCCGCCGCGCCAGCTCCCGCCTGCCCCGTGACGGGTCCACCCCGCACACCCGGACGAACCCCGAGGTCGGCACCAGGATGCCGGTCAACACCTTGATCGTGGTCGACTTGCCGGCCCCGTTCGGCCCGACGTAACCGACGGCCTCACCCGCCGCCACCTCGAACCCGACGTCGTCGACCGCCCGCACCACCCGCCGCTCCCGCCGGAACCGGCCGACCTTCGTCGTCACGGTGAATTCCCGCCGCAGCTCACGCACCTCGATCATGACCCTGTCCCTCGGTAGTGCCGAACGGCGGTCCGCCACACCAGCCCGGCGACCACCGCCGCCGCGACCGCCACCAGCGGTGAGATCCAGCCCAGCAGCGCGGGCCCGCCGAGGGGGTCCGGGCGGTCCAGCAACGCGAGGCTGGGGTAGTAGGCGACGAACGCGCCGGGGATGACGAACGCGAAGAACCGTCGCAACCACGGCCCGTAGACCGTGACGGGGTAGGACGTGAAGGCGTTGCTGCCGTAGGTCACGGTGTTGGCCAACTCCTGGCCGTCCACCACCCAGAAGCACACGGCGTTCGCCGTGACCCAGATCGAGGAGAAGATCACCGCACCGCTGATCGGTGCCAGGACCACCAGCGCGACCGTCCCCGCCGACCACGCGATGTCGTTGTGGCTCAACGCGTACCCCAGCACGACGAGCCCGGCCACGATCCGCCCGACCTTGCGCAGGTGCAGGTCCGACGCCATCATCTGCGCCAACGTCCCCAGCGGCCGCAGCAGCAGGACGTCGAACGTCCCGGTGCGGAGGTAGGTGGGCAACTCGTCCAGCTGGCCCGCCACCATGTCCGCGATCCCGAACGCCGTGCCCGCGATCGCGTACATCAACACGACTTCCGCGACCGAGAACCCGCCCAACGCGCTCACCCGGTTGAACAGCACCAGGATGATCGCCAACTCGGCCAGCTGGTTGATCGCCTGCGCGACGCACTGCAACAGGAACGACGTCCGGTAGGACATCTGCCCGCGCAACCGCGCGCCGACGAGCTTCAGGTAGACGCTCTCAGCCACCCTGGACCACCACCTTGCGCACCGCGCGGTACAGCACCAAGTGGCCCACCGCGAGCACGACCACGGCCCAGAACCCCTGCGCCGCCAGCAAAGGCCACGGCGAGCCGCGTTCCAGGAAGATGTCGATGGGCGCCTGCAGCATGGCCGCGAACGGCGTCGACCACACGATCGGGAGCGCCCAGTCGGGGAAGAACGCGAGCGGCACGGCCAACCCGCAGAACAGCCACGTCAGTGCCGTGTACAGCGCTTGGACACCGCGGTTGTCCAAGAGCCAGAACGTGGTCGCGTTGAGCAGGAACCGCATCCCGAAGCTCACCGCCACCGCCAGCACCACGCTGATCACGAACACGGGCGCCGTGCCGAACTCCGGCCAGCGGAAGGGGAAGAGCAACGCCCCGAACGCCACCGGCGGCGCCAACCGCACCAGCACCGCGTACCCGGCCCGTCCCACGTCCTCCGCGAACAGCGCCCACTGCAGGTGCCAGGGTCGGTAGAGGTCGACCACGACGTCACCGCTGCGCACCCGGTCGGCCAGCTGCTTGTCGCCCCAGAGCACCACAACGGCCATGAGCCCTTGCCCGAGCCACACGTAAGTGGCCGTGGCGGCGACGTCATATCCCGCGATCGGCGCCTGCCCGACGGCCGCGACCAGCACGGCCATCCTGAGCAGGCCGAACGCGACGTTCGTCGCCATGCCGGCGACCATCGCCTGTCGATAGGTGGAGTACCTGCGGAATCCGGCCAGCGCTAGCGAGACGTAAGCGCGCACGTCTGTTCACCCTAGGAACCGCCGCAACCGAATAACCGCCCTAACGGCCGAACCCCTCCACCCACCGCCCGAACCGCTCGCGCAACAACTCGTCGCGCACCGAAGGCACCACGGGCCCCACCGCTTGTGCCACCGACTTCGCGAACCGCCCGCCCAGTTCGACCTCGGCCTCCTGGAGCACGTCCGCCGCGAGCACGTCCGGGTCCGCCGCCCAAGCGCCCAACGACCGCGTCACGCGTGCGCGCAACGCGAACCGATCCGCCACGGCCCGAGCGCGCCGCACGCCACTGCGCTCACCGCCGTGCGAGGCCGCCAGCGCAACCGCCGCCCACGCCAACCGGTTCACCGCGGGCCGGTCCTCGTCGTACACGCGCCCCTGCGCGAGCACCCGCACCCATTCCCAGTCGTTCGCGTCGCTCACCGCCGTGCCGCCAACACGCCGTCGAGCAGCCCCGGGAACAACGCGTCCAAGTCGTCCCGCCGCAACGAACTGATCCGCGACGTCCCCTGCGGTCGAACGCGCACCACACCCGCCTCCCTCAACGTCCGAACGTGGTGCGTCAAGGTAGACGCCGTCACCCCCAAGGGCAGCACACCGCACGAGAGGCCCTCCTCGTGCATCGCCAACGCGCGCACGATCTGGAGCCGCACCGGGTCGGCCAGCGCCTGCAGCACCGTCGTTATCCGGATCTCGTCCCGCTCCGGGTGGGCGAGCGTGGTGGTCATGACGGACATACTACGAGACCCATCGAAGTTCGATGATCGCCGTAGTACGATCCCCGTCGAACAAAAGCCGTGCGATCACCCACTCGGGCGCGCGCTCGACCGAATGTCACCTGACCGGGGGAGTCTCATGTCGGCACGCACCTACCTGCTCGCCGCCGGGGCGTTCGCCATCGGCACGAGCGGGTACATCGTCTCCGGCGTGCTGCCTGCCGTGAGCGAGGAGCTGGACGTCTCCCACGCCACCGCGGGCCAACTGCTCACCGCGTTCGCCATCGCCTACGCGATCTCGTCACCCCTCCTCGCCGCGCTCACGGGCCGCTGGGAGCGCCGCACGCTCCTCGTGGTCGCCCTGGGCGTCGCCGCCTTCGGCAACCTCCTCGCCGCCCTCGCCCCGAACTACCCCCTCCTCCTGGTCGCGCGCATCGTCAGCGCGCTCGGCGCGGCCGTCTACACACCCGCCGCCACGCTCGTCGCCACCGTCCTGTCCCCACCGGAACACCGCGGCCGTGCCGTCGCCCTGGTCCTCGGAGGCCTGACGTTCTCGCTGGTCCTGGGCGTGCCCGCGGGCAACCTGCTCGGCGGGCCCCTCGGCTACCAGGGCGTGTTCGCCCTCATCGCCGCCGTCTCGGTGCTCGCCGCCCTCGCGGTCCGGCTCTGGCTGCCCCGCGTCGACGCCCCACCGGCGGTCGGCCTGCGCCAACGCTTCGCCCCCGCCGACGACCGGCGCGTGCTGATGGTCCTCGGCCTGACCGTGCTCGCGTGCCTGGCGGTGTTCAGCGTCTTCAACTACATCGCGCCCCTGCTGGCCGTGACCGCGAACGTCGAGGGCGCCACGATCGGCGTGCTGCTCGTCGCCTACGGCCTCGGCTCGGTCCTGGGCAACTGGGCCGCCGGTCGCCTCGCGGACCGCTTCGACACGCGCAAGCTGCTCGTCGTGCTGTTCAGCTGCTTCACCGTCGTGCTGGCCACGTTGCCGCTGACCACGGCCACCCCAGTGTCGGCCGCCGTCGCGCTGTTCGCCTGGGGTGCGCTCACCTGGTCGGCGAACCCGCCCATCCAGAGCTGGCTGATCGATCTCGCACCCGCCAACAGCGGTCTGCTGCTGTCGCTCAACGCCTCCGCGATCTACCTGGGCGTCGGCCTGTCCGGCGTGGTCGGCGGACTGGTGATCAGCTGGGTCGGCTTGGTGCCGCTGGCCCCGATCGCGGCGCTGCCGGCGTTGACGGCGCTGGTGATGCTGGTCTTCGCGCTCAAGCCGGAACCGCCTCAGGACCCGAACGCGCTGGTGGTGACCTCGCCGACGCCCGGCTCGCTCGCCAAGCAGTGGAAGTAGCTCCGCTCGCCGTCGGTGAACCCGACCGCCGTGAACTGCCAGTTCGACGTGTCCACCGTCGGTCGGGTGTTGGCCTTCATCACCTCGGCCGTGCAGACGTCGGCCACCTCGGGCGCCTTGAGCAGTTCGTCGTTGTCGACGTCCGGGACGGTGCCGGACAACCACCCGCCCGCGAACGCCTCCCAGTAGTGATCCTCCGAGCAGCTGCCGACCTTCCGCGCGCTGGAGGCCTGCCCGCCCACCGACACGATGCCGCGGTAGCAGGTCGGCTCGGCCACGCAGTAGCCGGTGGCGCACTCCTTGAGGCCGGGTGGCGGAAGGGCTTCGCTCGACGTCGTGCTGCCGGTCGGGGCACCTGGCGTCGTCTGCGCGTCGGATGACCTGGTCGCCCACCACCACGTACCGGCCGCCACCACGGTCGCCAACACCGCCGCGCCGATCACCAACGCCCAGGGCTTCTTGGTGGGCGGGCGCGTGTAGGAGGCGCTGTACCGGGGACGGACGTCCGCACTCCGGCCCGGCACCCGGTCTTGGACCTGCCCCGCGACCTGGCCCGGCACGTGCCCGGTGGCCTGGCTCAGTTCTTGCCGCAGTCGGGCCGCACTGGCGGTGCGGCGCCCGACCTCCGGCTCCAACGCCCGCACCAACGCCTCGTGCAGCTCTCGGGGCACGCCGGGCACGGGCGGTACCGGCGAGCGCAGCACCTCGCCGAGGTGGTCGAACGACTCCACCGGCCACGGCACCGGACGCGGTGGCCTGCCCGCCAGCAGGTCGTACAGCGTCGCCGCCAACGCGTAGACGTCCGCCGCCGGCGTCGGCTGGGCCATCGCGAACGCCTCGGGCGGCGCGTAACTGGGGCTCAGCGCGTCCCGGGTGACGGTGCTCGACCCCTCGGCGTCCAGCAGCGCCGCCAGCCCGAAATCGGCCAGCTTCGCCGTGCCGTACCGGTCGAGCAGGATGTTGGCCGGCTTGATGTCGCGGTGCAGCACACCTTCCGCGTGGGCGGCGGCGAGCGCGTCCGCCAACTGCACGCCCAGAGCCAGCACCCGATCCGCCGCGAGCGGCCCGTCGCGCCGCACCACGTCGGCGAGTGATCCGCCCGTGCACAGCTCCATGACCAGGTAGGGCGTGCCGTCCGGGGTGAAGTTCGCGTCGTGCACCGACACCACGTGCGGGTGCCCGGACAGCCGTGCCGCCGCGTGCGCCTCGCGCAGGAACCGCCGCCGGTCGCGTTCGGTCCGCAGCATCCGGTTGTCGATCTTGACGGCGACCTCGCGGTTCAGCTGGACCTGGCGGGCGCGGTAGACCGTGGCGAAACCACCGGCGCCCAGCGGCGTGAGATCGACGAGTCCCGGCAACTGCACGCGGGGACTCTAACTCTTCGCCGCCTCGTTCCCCGCGCTCACCGCCGCCTTCGCGGCCTTCTTGAACGCCCGCACCTCCGCCAACGTCTCGGCGCTCGTCACGTCCGCGATCGACCGCCGCGACCCTTCCTCCCCGTACGCGCCGGCGGCCTCACGCCACCCGTCCGGCGTCACGCCGAGCTGCTTGCCGAGCAACGCCACGAAGATCCGCGCCTTCTGGTCGCCGAACCCGGGCAACGCCTTCACCCGCCGGAACACCTCTTTGCCGTCCGGCTTGCCTGCCTTCCAGATGTTCGCCGCCTTGCCCTTGTAGTTCTCGATCACGTGCAACGCCAACGCGTGCACCCGCCGCGCCATCGACGCCCCGTACCGGTGGATCGCGGGCGGCTGCACGCACAGCTCCACGAACTCGTCCACGTCGGTCTCGGCGATCTTGTCGATGCTGAACCCACCCATCCGGTCCGCGATCTTCCGCGGTCCGGCGAACGCGTGCTCCATCGGGAACTGCTGGTCCAGCAACAGCCCGGTGAGCAGCGCGAAGGGATCTTCGCTGAGCAACTTGTCGGCCGCCGGATCACCGGTCAGCCGCAGCTTCTTCGGCATGCGCCCATCCTCGCACCGAACCCCGAGACCTCACTGGTCGAACTCGGGATCGGCGTGAGGTTGCGCCGCGCCGAGGCTTCGTTCACCATGACGCCATGTTCAGCGGGAGTGAACACGGCGATTTTTTGAACAGCAACCTCCGAGGGCTGCTGGAACAGCTCGGCCTCCAAGCCGTTGTGCGGAACTCCTCCGGCCCCGCTGACAGAGGTGCGGATGCGCTGGTGGAAGTCAGCAGGCCATCAGGGGCGAGTCGGACGTACGTGGTCGAGATCAGGCGACACGTGCCCCCCGAACTCGCCACGGCGCTCCACCCACACGCCGCGCTGCCGACTCTCGTCGTCGCGGGCTCGATCACCGAGCGGGCCGCCGAACTGCTCCGTGAGCGGGGGGTCGACTACGTCGACGCGGCCGGCAACGCGCACATAGCGTGGAACGACGTTCTCATCCACGTCCGAGGTCGGCGCAAAGCTGTCGGGCCGAAGGACCTGCCCGCGTCGCGTGGTAGCAAGGCCTTCAGTCGCGCCGGGCTTCAAGTCGGGTTCGTGCTGCTCGCTTGGCCTCATCTGGCCGCGGAGCCGCTGCGGCGACTCGCCGGCGCCGGCGGGGTCTCCCTCGGCACGGCCAAGGCCGTCATCGATGATCTGTCCAGGGCGGGCTACTTGTACGACGTCCGAGGGACTCGCAGGCTGGCCAGAGCGGGGGAGTTGCTCAGCCGGTGGTCCGAGGCGTATTCGACTACGCTCTCGCCGACGCTCCTCCTCGGCGAATTTTCGGCTGGGGACATCTCGTGGTGGTCGACGGCGGACGACGAACTGGCGGAATCGCATGCCCAGCTCGGTGGCGAGGTCGCGGCGAGCCTGATCGATCCGCACCTTGTCCCATCCACTCTCACCTTGTACGTCGATCGAGTGCCGCGCTCGCTCGTCGGCAAGCGGCGCATGGCGAGTGTGGACCGCGGTGGCAATGTTCAGTTCCGCCGACGTTTCTGGCAGATGAGCGACGAAGGCCGATCCGTGCCGCCAGTGCTGATCTACGCGGATCTCCTGGCCTCCGGCGACCCTCGGCAACGTGAACACGCGGACAGGATCAGGACGAATGACGATCGACTTGCGGGACTCGACCGACTTTGAGGTGTTGCGCGCCGCGAAGGTCCTGGCCCGCATCGCCCAGGTAGCGGGTGAAGCCGGAGTCGCCTTTCTAGTGGTGGGCGCGATGGCTCGCACGATCACCTCGATCGGACTGCTCGGAACATCGCCCGAACGGCAGACCCGGGACATCGACATCGCCACAGAAGTCGACTCTTGGGGCGAGTTCGAACACTTGGCGCGGAAATTGGACGGGCGCAAGGGGGTGCACAAGTTCGTCGTCATGGACACTGAGGTCGATGTGATGCCCTACGGAGGGGTTGAGCGTGCCGATCGGACGATCTTGTGGCCCGATGATTACGAGATGAACGTCCTGGGCCTGCGTGAAGCTGTCGAGTCTGCGGAGACCGCGCTGCTGCCCGGTGAGGTGTCGGTCCGAGTTCCTTCGATTCCGGCACTTGCCCTGCTCGAGGAGTTGGACCTCCTTGAACGGTTCGACTACGACCCGTCCCGGGCCGGCGCGTGGCTCTTGGGCGCGCACATGTCGGAGCTGCTCGGTGACGAGGACGTCTCGGCGCTGCTCGATCTGGCTGGAAACGCGGACTTGATGGCAAGACTGGCGCGGGACATGGCGGTGGTCAGGGCTTCCGCACTCGTGGGCGCGATGTGCGATGGGATCCGGGACGCCGTTGCAGAGAGGCCGGAGGGGCGCTGATCCACACCGAACCCCGCGTCCTCACTTGTCGAACTCGGGGATGAGTTCGCCGATCAGGTGCAGGCTGCGCATCACGTCCTCGTGCCGCAGGCTGCCCACCTGCTGGAAGGCCATCAGCCGGTCGATGCCCAGGTCCGCGTAGACGCGCAGCTTCCGCCGGCACGTCTCGGGACTGCCGACGATCAGCGAGTCCTGCTCGTCCAGCGCCTCGAAGATCTCCTCCGGTCGCACGTCCTCGCCCTGCAGCACGCGGCCGATCACGGCTTGGGCGCGGTTCGGGCCGGTGAACGCCTCGGCCTCTGCCCGCAGGAATTCGCCGGTCAGGCCGCCGCCGTCCGGTTGGCCCATCAGCTCTTCCTGTCGTCGCACGTTCTCCACGAACGCGTCCGCCGCCTCGAAGAACGTCAGCGCCTTGACCGTGTACCAAGCCGCCGCGGCGACGGCGCCGTTGCGCATGGCCTGCTCATCGGTCTCCGCGCAGTGCACGAACGTGAAGAACGCGACCTGGTTGTTGACGTACGAGCCGACCGGTGACGTGCACGCCTCCGCCGCCGCGCGATAGAGCCCCACCATCCGCCGCACCCGCTCGACGGACTCCCACATCGTCGTCCCGAGCACCCCGACGCCGCGCCGCCCGGCCTCCTCGAACGACGCCGGGCTCGCCGCCGCCTGCCACAGCGGCGGGTGGGGTTGTTGGAGCGGTTTGGGGACGATCGGCACGTCGTGGATCTCGAAGTCCTCGCTGGAGTGCGAGAAGCGGTCCGTCGTCCACATCCGGGGGATCATCTCGAACGCCCGCTGGGTCTGCCGACGCACGTCCGCCGGGTCGATGCCGAACAGCCGCCACTCCGGCGCGGTGGACCTGGTCAGGCCGAACTCCAGCCGTCCGCCGCTGAGGTGGTCCAGTGTCGCGGCACGTTCGGCTGCCCTGATCGGGTGGTTGAACCGCGCCGGCGCCAGCACCGCGGCGTGCCCCAGCCTGATCCGGGACGTCTGCTGCGAGATGGCCGCCAGCAGCAGCTCCGGCGCGGACGACAGGCTGAACTCCTCGGCGCCGTGGTGCTCGACCTGCCACCAGCACCCGTAGCCCAGCTCGTCCGCCAGCCTGGCCTGCGCCAACGCCTCCGTGATGCGCGCGTGTTGGTGGCCCTCCTGCCACGGGCGCGGGTCCTGGACCTCGTTGAAGACGTCGATCTTCATCCGGCGACTCCTCCCGTGGGTCCGCCGAAAGTAGCCCGCGACGGCCGTCCGCGACATGCGCCATTCGATTGACTGCTTAACCGGTTAATCGCTACCGTCCACCCAGCCCGCCGCCACGCTCAAAAGGCCGCCACCCTTTCGAGAGGCAGGACGCAGTGCGAACAGCATTGACGCTGGTAGCCCTACTCCTCACCACCCTCGCCCCACCGACCGCCGCCGCCGCGCCACCGCCGATCCCCGTCGTCGACTACCTGAAGCGGATCACCGGCACCCGCACGGTGACCGGGATGCACAACAAGGAGCCCAATTCCGACCCCGCCCGCCACACCGCCAAGGTCCACGCGATCACCGGCGTGTACCCCGGCCTGTGGGGCGGTGACTTCCTTTTCGCGCAGGACGACGTCACCCATCGCCAGACGATGGTCGACCAGGCCAAGACCGAGTGGCGCAACGGCTCGCTCGTCACGCTGACCTGGCACGTCTGCCCGCCGACCCGCCCCACCGCCTGCGGCTGGGACGCGGGCGTCAACGACGACCTCACCGATGCCCAGTGGGCACAGCTGATCACCGACGGCACCGCCCTCAACAACGCCTGGAAGGCACGCCTGGACGAGATCGTCCCGTTCCTGCGCCAACTCCTGGACGCGGGCGTGCAACCGCTGTTCCGGCCGCTGCACGAGATGAACGACGGCTGGTCGTGGTGGGGCGGCCGACCCGGCGCCAACGGCAGCCGCCGCCTCTACCAGCTGACCTACGACCACCTCGTCCGGACCCGCGGCCTGACCGGCATGGCGTGGGTGTGGAACGTCAAGGACCTGGACCCGGCCGGGATCGCGGACTACTACCCGGGCCCGTCGTACGCGGACGTCGTGTCGCTCGACGCGTGGAACAGCTTCTGGCCCGCCACCACCTACTACGACACCCTCAAGGCGCTGGCCCAGGGCAAGCCGCTGGCGTTGGCCGAGGTCGGCAAGGTGCCGTCACCGGCGGAGCTGGCGTCCCAACCCGATTGGGCGTACTTCATGGCGTGGCCGGAGTTCTTCGACGACAAGCAGCTCAACCCCGACAGCGCCGTCCGCGCCACCTACGCCTCACCGCGCGCGGTGAACCAGGGTCAGCTCACGACCACGGCCAACCTCGCCCTCCACCGCCCGTCCTGGTCCACCGCGACGGAGAGCTCCGCGCACCCGTCGTCCCACGCGTTCGACGGCAACCCGGCGACCCGGTGGAGCAGCGCGTTCACCGACCAGCACTCGCTGTGGGTCGACCTCGGCTCGACGAAGCCGATCCGCCGCGTCCGGCTCGACTGGGAGACCGCGCACGCCAGGCAGTACCAGCTCCAGGTCTCGACCGACGGCACGACGTGGACGACCGTGCACGAGAACTACGCGGCCGACGGCGGCACCGACGAGATCTCGCTCAACACGAGCGCGCGCTACGCGAAGCTGTACGCCTTCCAACGCGCCACCCCGTACGGCTACTCCCTGTGGGAGGTGGGCGTGTTCAGCTAGCAGGCCGCACGATCGGCACGACCTGACCGATCAGCACGCGCAACGCCTCCCGGTCCACCGTGGCCGGGTCCTCGGCCAGCCAGTCGCCGATCTCCTCGACGAACTGGGCGGGCGTCATCGGCGGCACGATGGCGTCCGCCGGTTCCTCGGTGGTCACCACGCCGTCCCGGCTCGGGTAGACCAGCAACGCGGTCCGGATGTCCAGCCACGGCAACAGCTTCCGGTACACCGCGAGGCTGCGCGGCATCCGCATGCCACCGCCCCGGAACGGGTGGCCGTTGCGCCAGACCGTGCCGTCGTCCTCGGCCTCGTAGTGCCCCGGCAGCCACGACTTGGACTCGATCAGCACGAGCCGCCGCCCGCACAGCACGGCGTGGTCGACGTCGGCGAACACCGAGCCGGGCCAGGCCAGGCCGTGGAAGATCCGCGCGCCGGGCAGCCGGGTCAGGTACTGGCCGAGCAGGTCGGCGGTGAGCCGTTCGCACGCCCGGTCGTCCGTGGTCCCGTGCACCACCCCGGTGTCGTGGTCCAGCGTGAACGCCCGGTCGGCCCGGATCGCCGCCACGTACCGCCGCACCAACCGGAACGCCACTGCCGCCGCCGCGGCCACCAGCACCAGCCACACGCCCAGCGCCAACGGCGAGAAGTCGATCACCACCACGGGCAGCAGCAGGAAGAACCACCCGCACAGGGCCGCCAACGCGGGCGCGTGACCCGGACCGGCGGCCGGGACGTACCGCACCCGCTGCCCGACGTCGACCAGGTGCCACCACGCGACGCCGCCGAGGTCGACCACGGGCTTCGGAGGTACGAAGTCCGGATCTTCGCCGAAGTTGCGCAACCGACCGGTCCGGCCGGAGCGCGGCGGGCGGGTCGGCGACGTCGGCCGTGCGCCCGGACGGGTGAACGACCAACTCCGGTCGTAGTCCCGTCGCCGAGCGGGATCTCGCAGGGTGTCATATGCCTCTTGCAGCATGCGGAACGTGCCGGAGGACCCGCCCGCGTCGGGGTGCATCACCTTGGCCAGGGAGCGGTAAGCGGACTTGATCTCCGCCTCGGACGCGTAGCGGCCGACCCCGAGGAGTTCGTAGTAGTCGACTCCGCGCACGAGGGCAGACCTTAGCGGCCCTGTCTCCGGGGCCGTGGTCATGGTTAGTGTTGGGCAGGAGCCCGGTAGCGCAGTGGTTGTCGCGCCCTCCTGCTCGGAGGGAGGACGCCGGTTCGAATCCGGCCCGGCTCGGGACCATGTAGCGCAGTGGTTGACGCGCCCTCCCCTCGGGAGGGAGGACGCCGGTTCGAGTCCGGCCTGGTCCGCTCGGAGCACGAGGGGCACGAGGTCTCGGAGCACGGGGTCTTGGAGCACGGGGCCTCGCGGCACGAGGTCGAGTTGCCGGTGCCCACCGCCCGGCGCAGGCTTCGACCATGGCTACTTGTGACGTCTGCGGCAACGACTACTGGATGTCCTTCGAGGTCCGCACGTCCGGCGGCGGCGTGCACACCTTCGACAGCTTCGAGTGCGCGATCCAACGCCTGGCACCGCGCTGCGAGCACTGCGACTGCCGGATCATCGGACACGGCGTCGAGGTGCAGGGCAAGTTCTTCTGCTGCGCCCACTGCGCGCGCAGCGCGGACGACCTCGGCGCCCAGATCAAGGACACCGTCGGCGCGCACCCGGGCTGACCGGGGCTCAGTCGCAGTGCAGCACCAGCCGACCGTTGACGAACGTCGGCTGCAGGTCGCCGCGCGCGTCCACGCTCTTCGTGCCGTGCGGCAGCACCTCTTCGATCGCGCTGAACGCGAGGATGTCGGACACGCCGTAACGACCGCGCAGCGTGCGCTGGCCGGGGAACCGCAGCGCCCGGCCCTCCCGCCGGTGGCGGTGCGCCAACGCGGCCCGCAGCGCGCCGCGGGTCAGCTCCTCGGGTCCGGCGAGCCGTTGCAGCGAGCCGTTGTGCACCGCCACGCCGTAGCCGCGTTCGATCAGCGTGGACACGGTGTTCTCGGACGGCTCCTCGGCCAGGCGGAACGACATCGCGTGTCGGCCCTCCACCTCGTGCACGCACACGAGCTGGGCGTGGAACAGCAGTGTTTCGTAGAGCGAGACCGCGACGGTGTCCGCGGTCGCCCGGTCGTCGTGACCGGCGTTGAGGCCGAGCCAGGTGGTCATCCGGCCGCCTCGACAACGTTGTCGTGCGTGGGGTGGGGCACGAAGTCCTCCTCGACGCGGGTGAGCGCGGGACAGGATTTCGGTGGAGGCTAGTCCGATCGGGTGATGTAGTGGTAGCCGCCGAATGGCCGTTATCTGAAACCTAGATCGGTAGCAGGTCGAAAGTTTCGAGGAACGGGATCGCGCCGGCCTGCTGGAGCGCGGCGGCGGACAGCCAGATGCTCAGGATCGTGATCAGCGGGCCGACGATCGCCATCTCGACCTTGCCGCCGGTCTTCATCCGCATGATCTTCGGCGGCGCGACCGGGAACCACGTCTTGCCCATCAGCGGTAGCGGCCACAGGATCGGGCAGCCCTGCTCGGTGATCGCGTCGCCCAGGTAGTGGGCCACGCACCCGACGCCGACCGCCACCCCGCACGCCGCCGCGCTGGCCGGTGTCTGCGCCGTCCAGGCCACGCAGGCGACCGTGATGGCGGCCGAGACGCCGGTGATGAGCAGGGCGTCCTTCTGCGGGCACCAGTCGTTCATGATCCCGCGCACGGCCAGGCCCGCGAACACGAACATCAGCGCGGGCAGCGCCCACTTCTGCGACTGCTGCACCACGGCGGTCGTGCCGACGGCGGCGGCCAGCGCGAACACCAGCGTGTGGGTCAGGCCGCGGTGCCCGCCGTCGCGGTTGGAGTCCTTGCGGGTGCGGGTGGTGCGGTAGACGAACGAGCTCACCGTGTTGATCAGCGCCGACGCACCGGCGCTGACCGGCCCGAACGTGCGCGAGATCGTGGACGACGGGTGGTCGAGGTCGGGCAGCAGGGCGGCGCCGGTGGCGAGCACCGCGCCGACCGCCCAGCTCTGCGGCGTGAGCTGGCCGATGGGGTGGTTCTCGGCTATCGCGGTCACCGCCGCCCAAGCCAGCAGACCGCTCATGGCGTGGGTCGGACCCGTCGACAACGCTGCCCCCTTGATCACTCGTACGGAGGCGAGGTTAGCGGGGCGGACGCGGGTGGAGGGCGCATTCCGCGAACGCGTGTTCGAGTGTCGCCGTGGGGCGTCCCCGTGCGGCGGTCCGGCGGCGCGGCTGGTTGTATTGGCCCCGAGAACCCACGTGCCACCGGCGGTCGCGGCGAGCGAGCGGGTGTGACGCCGTTCCCTTTTTCCGCCTGGGTGGAGCAAGCAACCCGACATAGCAGTACGCTTGTCTTGCTTGCATTGTCGCGAGAGGAGCGCCCTGAGTATGGGCAAGATCAAGGTTCAGGGGACCGTCGTCGAACTCGACGGCGACGAGATGACGCGGATCATCTGGCAGTTCATCAAGGACAAGCTGATCCACCCGTACCTGGACGTCAACCTCGAGTACTACGACCTGGGCATCGAGTACCGGGACGCGACCGACGACCAGGTCACGATCGACGCCGCGCACGCCATCAAGAAGCACGGCGTCGGCGTCAAGTGCGCCACCATCACGCCCGACGAGGCGCGGGTGGAGGAGTTCGGCCTGAAGAAGATGTGGGTCTCGCCGAACGGCACGATCCGCAACATCCTCGGCGGCGTGGTGTTCCGCGAGCCGATCATCATCTCCAACATCCCGCGGCTGGTGCCGGGCTGGACCAAGCCGATCATCATCGGCCGCCACGCCCACGGCGACCAGTACAAGGCGACCAACTTCAAGGTCCCCGGCGCGGGTGAGCTGACCATCACGTTCACGCCCGAGGACGGCTCCGAGCCGATCAAGCACGTGGTGGCCAACTACGGGCCCGACGGCGGCGTGGCCATGGGCATGTACAACTTCAACAAGTCCATCGAGGACTTCGCGCGCGCCTCGTTCTCGTACGGGTTGCAGCGCAACTACCCGGTGTACATGTCGACCAAGAACACCATCCTCAAGGCGTACGACGGTGCGTTCAAGGACATCTTCCAGAAGGTGTTCGAGGAGGAGTTCAAGGCGCAGTTCGACGCGGCGGGCCTGACCTACGAGCACCGCCTGATCGACGACATGGTGGCCGCCGCGATGAAGTGGGAGGGCGGCTACGTCTGGGCGTGCAAGAACTACGACGGTGACGTGCAGTCCGACACGGTCGCGCAGGGCTTCGGCTCGCTGGGCCTGATGACCTCGGTGCTGATGACGCCGGACGGCAAGACCGTCGAGGCCGAGGCCGCGCACGGCACGGTGACCCGGCACTACCGCCAGCACCAGGCGGGCAAGCCGACGTCCACCAACCCGATCGCGTCGATCTTCGCGTGGACCGGTGGCCTGAAGCACCGCGGCAAGCTGGACGGCACCCCGGAGGTGACGGGCTTCGCGGAGACGCTGGAGCAGGTCATCGTGGAGACCGTCGAGAGCGGCCGGATGACCAAGGACCTGGCCGTGCTGGTGAGCAAGGACCAGGAGTGGCTGACCACCGAGGACTTCCTCGGCACGCTGGACGAGAACCTGCAGAAGAAGATGGCCGGCTGACCACTTCTCCGGGGTTGGTGATCAGGGGACCGCCTGCGGGCGGTCCCCTGATCCGTTTCCGTGACGGCGTCACCCGTCCGGTTCCCCGGTGGGGTGGAATGTGCCCTCGGGCGGCTCCCGGCCACCTGGCACGCGCTATATCTGCACTTCAGCAGAGGTGTCGGGAGGCGTGATGTTCGGGATTCCGGTGCGCGGCATGGTCGTCGCGGGTGTGCTGGCGGCGGCCGGGTTGATGTACGTCGCCAACGAGGGCAAGAAGCTCGGGGTGGAGGAAGTCGCCGCCCGCGAGTGCAAGGTGACGGTGATCGCCGACATCCTCAACGTGCGCTCGGGGCCCGCCGACACCCAGCCGATCGTGGCGACCCTGCCGCGCGACGCGGTGGTGCGGGCGGAGCACCGGGTCGAGAACGGCTTCCGGCTGCTGTCGGACGGGCGTTGGGTGAAGGACGAGTTCGTGACGCCGACGTCGGACAGCGGCTGCACGTGATCTGATACGCGGATGTTCTTCAAGTGGCGGTCGTTCCGGCGTGGCGTGGTGACGTGCGCGTGCGAGCCGGAGTGGCCGGGTCTGCGCGCGGTGGTGGACGGGCACGAGGTGGCGGGGGTGCCGTCGCCGGAGGGCAGCAGCCCGCTGGTGCTGATGCTGGGCCTGTCCGCGTCCTGCACCGGTTGCGGCGCCGAATACCCGTACACCTGGGCGGTCGCCCCGCGCGGCTAGGCTGCCCCGGTGCTGACTGTCTCCACGATCAACGTCAACGGGCTGCGCGCCGCCGCGAAGAAGGGCTACCTGGAGTGGCTGGCCGCGACGGCGGCGGATGTCGTGTGCCTGCAGGAGGTCCGGGCCGAGCCCGGCCAGCTGCCGGACGAGGTGCGGTCGCCGGAGGGTTGGCACGTCGCGCACGCGTACTCGGAGGTCAAGGGGCGCAACGGGGTCGCGGTGCTGACGCGCGAGGCGCCGCAGGCCGTGCGGATCGGGTTCGGCGTGGCGGAGTTCGAGCACTCGGGTCGGTACGTCGAGGTGGAGCTGGCCGACGTCGTGGTGGCGTCGCTGTACCTGCCCAGCGGTGACGTCGGCACGCCGAGGCAGGACGAGAAGGACCGGTTCATGGCCGCGTTCCTGCCGTACCTGGTGGAGTTGCGCGACAAAGCCGCCGCCGACGGGCGCGAGGTGCTGGTGTGTGGCGACTGGAACATCGCCCACCGGCCCGAGGACCTGAAGGCGTGGAAGACGAACCAGAAGTCATCGGGCTTCCTGCCGGAGGAGCGCGCCTGGCTGGACCGCGTCTTCGGCGAGGCCCGCTACGTCGACGTGGTCCGCTCCCTCCACCCGGACGTGGCAGGGCCGTACACCTGGTGGTCCTACCGCGGCAAGGCGTTCGACAACGACTCGGGCTGGCGCATCGATCTCCACGTCGCCACCGAAGCCTTGGCGCGGACCGCGACCTCCGCCGTGGTCGAGCGGGCCGCCACCTACTCCGAACGCTGGTCCGACCACGCCCCCGTGACGGTCGTCTACGGCTGACCCCCGCGCGTGTCCTACGTTCAGAACGCGCGTGTCCTACGTTCGGGACCCCCGAGTTCAACGCTCAGGACGCCCGGTCGCGGTGAAGTCGTTGCGGGGCAACGGAACCGATCCACCCGACGATCGACTTCGCTCGTTCGGCCGCACTTCATCCCGAGTTCGTGACGCGCTTCCCGGTTCGTGAGAACTTTTCACCTAACCGAGACACGGGAGCGTTCGATGGGGATCAGCCGGCGGCGTTTCTTCCAGGCGACGGGTGCGGCGGGTGCGGTGCTGCTGTGGGGTGGGCCCGCCTGGGCGGCCACCACCGACACGACGTTGGACGTCGCCGCGACGGCGGTCGGCACCACGGGCTACCGAAGGTTGCAGGCCGGACCCGGCTGGCCGTTGGTGGTCCGGTCCGACCTGGCCACGCCGGGCGCGGGGCGGGCGGACCGGCGCACGCCGCTGGCCTGCTTCGTCCAGTTCACCGACATGCACATGGTCGACACGCAGAGCCCGGCCCGCTTCGAGTACACCCACCCGCTGCTGGGTGCCGGTGCCTTCCGCGCGCACGAAACGCTGGCGCAGCACACGTCGACCGCCCTGGTGAACAAGGTCAACACCATCCGCACCGGGCCGTTCACGAACCGCCCGATCGACTTCATGATGACCACGGGCGACAACACCGACAACCACGAACTGGTCGAGCTGGACTGGTTCCTCACCGTCCTCAACGGCGGCCGGATCACCGCCAACACCGGCGACCCCGCCCGCTACGAAGGCGTGCAGGACTCCGGCGTCACGGCCTACTGGAACCCGCACTCCACCCTCCTGGACGACTACAAGGCCAAGGGCTTCCCCCACCTGCCGGGCCTGCTCGACGCCGCCATCCGCCCGTTCGACAGCCCCGGCCTGCGCATCCCCTGGTACTGCACGTTCGGCAACCACGACGACAGCGTGGTCGGCTCCCTGCCCGACGGCCTCCCGATCATCGACGGCCTCTACACCTCGAACCGCAAGATCATGGGCTTCGCGGACGCACAGGCGCAGCGGCTCGCCAGGGCCATGACCGACCCGGCGCACGTGCTCGACGCGGCGGCCGTCGTCGCCGAGGGCGGGCTGGTCCGCACGGTCACCCCGGACGCCCGCCGCCGCCCGTTCACCACCGCCGAGTTCGTCCAGGCCCACCTCGACCCGCGCCACACCGGTCCCGGGCCGCACGGCCACGGCTTCACCCAGGACAACGCCGACGGCGTGGACGTCTTCTACACGTTCCCGATCGCGCCCGGCGTCACGGGCGTCAGCCTCGACACCACGACCACCGCGGGCTTCGCCGACGGCTCGATCGGCCTGCACCAGTACCTCTGGCTGGAGCGCACCCTCAAGCGCGGCAGCGCCCGCTACTACGACGTGTTCGGCTTCCGGCACCGCCAGGACGTCACCGACGAGCTGTTCATCCTGTTCAGCCACCACACGAGCTGGACCATGGGCAACGTCCTGCCCGACCGCCGCCGCCCGCTCGACCCGCGGCTGGACGGCAAGGCCCTGGTCGACCTCCTCGGCCGGTTCCCGAACGTCGTCGCCTGGGTCAACGGCCACACCCACGAGAACCGGATCGTCCCGCACGGCACGGGCGACCGCGCGTTCTGGGAGATCAACACCGCCGCGCACGTCGACCACCCGCAGCACGCCCGGATCATCGAGCTGGCGGACAACGGCGACGGCACGCTGTCGCTGTTCACGACGCTGGTCGAGGGTGACGCGCCCTACCAGGCCGACTACGACGACTTCTCACCGCGCGGCCTGGCCTCGCTGGCCCGCGAGTTCGCGTGCAACGACCCGCACGCGAACGCGGCCGCGGTCGGCGCGGTGACCGACCGCAACACCGAGCTGCTCGTGGCCGGCCGGGCGCCCGTGCGGTAGCGCCACCGTGACCCGACTGCGCTGCGTGTCGGACGTCACACTGGTCGTGATCAGGAATTTTCCACCCCTAATGTCGTTGTCGTGGCCCTGGACATCTCGATCACCCCGCCGGAACCGCCGCCCAGCGCATCGGCGATGCGACGTGCGTTGCGCCGTGCCGCCGACGGCGCGGTGCTCGACGCCACCGAAGCCGCCGTGCTGCTGCACGCCCGCGGTGACGACCTGGAGGAGTTGCTGGCCGCGGCGGGCCGCGTCCGTGACGCCCACCTGCTGGCGGAAGGGCGGCCGGGTGTCGTCACCTACAGCCGCAACGCCTTCATCCCGCTGACCCGCCTGTGCCGCGACCGCTGCCACTACTGCACGTTCGCCACGGTCCCGCACAAGCTGCCCGCCGCGTTCCTGGAGCGGGACGAGGTGCTGGACATCGCCCGCCGGGCCGCCGCCCAGGGCTGCAAGGAAGCCCTCTTCACGCTCGGCGACCGGCCCGAGGAACGGTGGCCGCAGGCGCGCGAGTGGCTGGAGGCGCGCGGCTACTCGTCCACGTTGGACTACGTGCGGGCCAGCGCGATCGCCGTGCTGGAGGAGACCGGCCTGCTGCCGCACCTCAACCCCGGCGTGCTGAGCTGGGAGGAGCTGCAGCGGCTGCGGCCGGTCGCGGCCAGCATGGGGATGATGCTGGAGACCACGGCCGAGCGGTTGTGGTCGCAGAAGGGCGGCCCGCACTACGGCAGCCCCGACAAGGAGCCCGCGGTCCGGCTGCGGGTGCTCACCGACGCGGGCCGGGTGAACGTGCCGTTCACCACCGGGATCCTGATCGGCATCGGCGAGACGCTCACCGAGCGCGCCGAGTCCCTGCTGGCCATGCGCGGTGTCGCGCGCCAGTACGGGCACATCCAGGAAGTGATCATCCAGAACTTCCGGGCGAAGCCGGACACCGCGATGCGCGGCATGCCCGACGCCGACCTGCACGAGCTGGCGGCCACGATCGCGGTGGCGCGGCTGGTCATGCCGTCGTCCACGAGCGTGCAGGCACCGCCGAACCTCGTCGGCGGCGAGTTCGACCTGATGCTGCGCGCGGGCATCGACGACTGGGGCGGCGTGTCGCCCGTGACGCCGGACCACGTCAACCCCGAGCGGCCGTGGCCGCAGGTCGACGCGCTGGCCGGGCACACCCGCGCGGCCGGGTTCGAGCTGGGCGAACGCCTCGCGGTCTACCCGCGGTACGTGACCGCGCCCGCCGGGCAGTGGATCGACACCCGGCTCACCGCGCACGTGTCCGCGTTGGCGCGGCCCGACGGGTTGGCCGAGCCGGACGCCCCGGTGGTCGGCCGCGAGTGGCAGGAACCCGACGGCGGCCTGGACACCTACGGTCGTGCCGACCTGCACACCGCCATCGACACCGAGGGCCGCACCGAGGACCGGCGCGGCGACTTCGACAGCGTCTACGGCGACTGGGCGTCGTTGACCGTCCCCAAGGCCGTCGAACGGCTGCCCGAGGACACCGCCCGTGCCCTCAAGCTGGCCGCCGACAGCCCCGAGAAGCTCCTGGACGACACGGACGCGGCCATGGCGCTGCTGACCGCGGACGGCGCGGCGCTGGAGACCATGGCCCGGCTCGCCGACGAGCTGCGCGCCGAGGTGGTCGGCGACGACGTCACCTACGTGGTCAACCGCAACATCAACTTCTCCAACGTCTGCTACGTCGGCTGCCGGTTCTGTGCGTTCGCCCAGCGCGAGCGCGACGCCGACGCGTTCCGGCTGTCGGTGGCCGAGGTCGCCGACCGCGCGCAGGAGGCGTGGGACGCGGGCGCCACCGAGGTCTGCATGCAGGGCGGCATCGACCCGAAGCTGCCGGTCACCTACTACGCCGACGTCGTGCGGGCGATCAAGGTCAGGGTGCCCGGCATGCACGTGCACGCGTTCAGCCCGATGGAGGTCGTCGCCGCGGCGGCCAAGGCGGGCGTGAGCGTGCGCGAGTGGCTGACCGAGCTGCGCGACGCGGGCCTGGACACGATCCCCGGCACCGCCGCCGAGATCCTCGACGACGACGTGCGCTGGGTGCTGACCAAGGGCAAGCTGCCCGCCGCCACCTGGCTGGACGTGGTCGCCACCGCGCACGAGGTGGGCATCCGCTCGTCGTCCACGATGATGTACGGCCACGTGGACCACCCCGGCCACTGGCTCGGCCACTTCCGCGCGCTGGCGGCCCTCCAGGACCGCACGGGCGGGCTCACCGAGTTCGTCGGCCTGCCGTTCGTGCACCGCAACGCGCCGATCTACCTGGCGGGCGTGGCCCGTCCCGGCCCGACCCGGCGCGACAACCGGGCCGTGCACGCGTTCGCCCGCCTGGCCCTGCACGGCCGCGTGGCCAACATCCAGTGCTCGTGGGTCAAGCTGGGCGACGAGGGCACCGCCGAGGTGCTCCGCGGCGGTGCGAACGACCTGGGCGGCACGCTCATGGAGGAGACCATCAGCCGCATGGCGGGCTCCGAGCACGGCTCCGCCCGCACGGCCGAGCAGCTGCACGCCACGGCGGCCTTGGCGGGTCGCCCGGCCCGGCAGCGCACTACGACATATGGCCGAGTGGACGCCCTAAGGTAACCCCCTGCGGGGAGGGGTGAGCGCGGCGGTGGTTAGTCTGCCGCCGGTCGCGTTCAGCCGAACCGGGCACGCCAGTCCCACAGCTTCGGTAGGTTCGCGGCCGTCCGTCAACAAGGTTCACTCCTCCGTGGAGTGGCACGGTGTTGGTGAGGAGGCTGGGCGGTGCGCGGTCGCGGTGCGGTCCTGGGTCTGGTCCTGGGCGCGGCGTCTTCCCTGGTCGTCGAAGGTGTCGCGGTGGCGGCCGACGGCGCGGTGGCGGCTCCGGTCTCCCTCGATGCGCCGGTCGGCATCGCCGCGGTGGCGTTCGGCGCGATCGGCCTGGTGTTCGGCCTGGTCCGCCGGCGCAGGGCCGCGGTGGTGCGCACGGCGGCCAACGAGCCCGTCGCCCCTCAGCCGACCGTCGGCGGCGACAGCGCGCCCGAGGTGCGGCCCGCCACCACCGGGGTCTGATCGACCTGGGAGAATCGTCGGCGTGGCCGTCGAAAACTCCGCTGAGAACGCCGCAGGCGAGGCCGTCGGCCTGCCTGCCGAGAACCCGGCTCCGGTGAGCCGCCCCCGCGTGCTGTCCGGCATCCAGCCGACCGCGGGCTCGTTCCACCTCGGCAACTACCTCGGCGCGATCCGCCAGTGGGTGGCGCTGCAGGAGACGCACGACGCGTTCTACTGCGTCGTCGACCTGCACGCGATCACCGTCGAGCAGGACCCCAAGGTGCTGCGGCAGAACACCCGGGTGTCGGCCGCGCAGCTGCTCGCGCTGGGCATCGACCCGGACCGCTCGGCGCTGTTCGTGCAGTCGCACGTGCCCGAGCACGCGCAGCTCGGCTGGGTCCTGCAGTGCCTGACCGGGTTCGGTGAGGCCAGCCGGATGACCCAGTTCAAGGACAAGTCCGCTCGACAGGAGACGGGTGTCGGCGTCGGCCTGTTCACCTACCCGATCCTGCAGGCCGCGGACATCCTGCTGTACCAGGCGCACCACGTGCCGGTCGGCGAGGACCAGCGCCAGCACCTGGAGCTGACCCGCGACCTCGCGCAGCGGTTCAACACCCGCTACGGCAAGACGTTCCGGCTGCCCGAGCCCTACATCGTCAAGGACACCGCCAAGATCTACGACCTGCAGGACCCGACGTCGAAGATGTCGAAGTCCGTGCCGGCGGGCGTGGTGGAGCTGCTGGAGGACCCGAAGCGGTCGGCCAAGAAGATCCGCTCGGCGGTCACCGACACCGGCCGCGAGATCGTCTACGACCCCGAGCACAAGGCCGGCGTGAGCAACCTGCTGGTCATCTACTCCGCGCTGACCGGGCGTTCGGTGGAGTCGCTGGTCGCCGACTACGACGGCAAGGGCTACGGGGACCTGAAGAAGGACCTCGGCGAGGTGTTCACCGAGTTCGTCACGCCGGTGCGGGCGCGGGTGGCCGAGTACCTGGACGACCGGGCCGAGCTGGACAAGGTGCTGGCGCGGGGTGCGGAACGGGCGCGTTCGGTGGCGGCGAGGACGCTGGCCAGGGCGTACGACCGGATCGGGTTCCTGCCGACTGGCGAGTGATCACCGCACGGGCTAGTTTTTCCTGGTGGCGGACAACGCTGGCACGGGGTCGAAGCTCGACCGGATGCGCCGGGAACGGCCGTGGCTGGACCACCTGTTCCGCGCCGCCGCTCGCTACACCGAGAGCTACGGCGCGCACTACGCGGCGGCGGTGACGTACTTCAGCGTGCTGTCGCTGGTGCCGATGCTGATGATCGGCTTCGCGGTCGCCGGTTTCATCCTCGTCTCGCAGCCGCGGCTGCTGGACGAGCTGAAGGTCTCCATCGCCGAGGCGGTGCCGGGCGCGCTCGGCAACACCATCAACGAGGTGGTGGAGGAGGCCATCACGTCCAAGGGCACGGTCGGTGTGCTCGGCCTGCTGGCCGCCGTCTACTCCGGCTACGGGTGGATGAGCAACCTCCGCGACGCGCTGACCGCGCAGTGGGGGCACCCGAAGGAAGACCTGCCTTTACTCAAGACGGCGTTGAAGGACCTGCTGGCGCTGCTGGGCCTCGGCGCGGCGCTCGTGGTGTCGTTCGGCCTCACGGCGGCGGGCGGCGGGCTGGCGGAGCTGGTGCTGCGGTGGGTGGGCCTGGACGGTGTCGGGTGGGCCGAGGCGCTGCTGAAGGTCGGCACGATAATGCTCGGCCTGGTGGCGAACTGGCTGGTGTTCCTCTGGGTGCTCGCCAAGCTGCCGCGCAAGCCGTTCAGCCTGCGCAGCGCGGCCAAGGGCGCCGCCGCCGCCGCGATCGTGTTCGAGGTGCTCAAGCAGGGCGGGACGCTCTACCTGAGCACCGTCACGTCGTCGCCGGCGGGTGCGGCGTTCGGGCCGATCATCGGTGTGCTGTTCTTCGCGAACCTGGTGGCGCAGTCGCTGCTGTTCATCACGGCCTGGACCGCCACCGCGCGGGAGAACCTGCTGCGCGACGCACCCGAACCGCCGCCTCCCGCCGTGATCCGGCCCGTGGTCGAGGTCCGGTCGGGACCCAGCCCCCGCGCCGCCGCGGGACTCGTCGGCGCGGGGCTGCTGCTGGGTGCGTTGTTCCGGCGCAGGTGAGGCTCAGGTCCAGAAGACGGCGAGGCCGACGTTCAGCACGACCAGACCGGCCAGCGCCGGGGTGAGCCAGGCGGCGGGCTTCTTCTTCAGGTTGACCGCCACCAGCGCCGCGATGACGACCAGGACCAGCAGTTTCACGCCGATCTTGATGTCGTTGTAGTCCTGGTCGGTGAGCGGGGCCAGGCCCATCAGCGCCACGCCCGTCAGCAGCTGCAGCGCGCTGCCGTGCAGCCAGCCCTTGTTCAGCGGCGCGTCGGCCCCCGTCCGGCGCTGGACGAAGAACATCGCGATCAGCATGCCCATGCCGAGCAGGTGCAGGAACACCAGCAGTAGGCGCACGAACTCCACGGCGGAGCCTCCAGGTGTGGTGGGTTCAGTCTGTCTTGGTGCTTCGGCCGCTCCTGGCCGCGCGCAGCCCGCGCACGCCCAACACGCCGATGATCGTGCCGAATGTGAGCGACGCGACAATCAGCAGCAGGTGGACGGTGAAGAACGTGGTCGGGCCGCTGTCCCACGAACGGGGGTCCTTCCAGATGTTGCGCAGGAAGTTCGGCCAGAGCAGCCAGGACCACACCCCGAAGGCAAGCAGGAACACGGACGTGCCGCGGGAGAGCTTCACCGGAGCAGTATCCGACGTGGCGGGTGCAGGTCACTCATCCGGGGTGGATAGCCTGGGCGGGTGCGTTCCCCCGCGTTCCGACGGCCCGTTGCCCTGGTCCTGGCTGCTTGCGCGCTGATGACCGGCGTGTCGACCGTGGCCGCACCGCTCGCGGCGGCCCAGCCGGCCTGCGAGAACAAGGTGTCACCGCCCCCGGCGGTCGACGCGTCCGAAGAGGTTGCGCCGGGTGAGAAGCCCCCGCCACCATTGGAGGTACCCGAGAGTCCGATCGGGGGACAGCGCCTCGGTGAGTGCGGCCTGGTGCTGCCGCCGAACGCGCCTGTGCCGCCGGACGGCATCACGGCCAAGAGCTGGCTGCTGGCCGACATGGACAGCGGCGCCGTGCTCGCGGCCGTCGACCCGCACGGCAGGCAGCGGCCCGCGTCGGTGATCAAGGTGCTGCTGGCCATGGTGGTGGCCAAGGAGCTGCCGCTCAACGCCACGGTGGCGGCGACACCGGAGGACATCGCGCAGGAGTGCACGTGCATCGGGCTGCGCAACGGCCGTGAGTACACCGTCGAGCAGCTGCTCCAGGCGCTGGTGATGGCGTCGGGCAACGACGTGGCGCACGCGCTGGCCCGTCGGCTGGGCGGGGTGCCGTCGGCGATCCGGAAGATGAACGCCCTGGCGGCCGAGCTGGGCGCGCTGGACACGCGGGCCGTGACGCCGTCCGGGCTGGACGCGCCGGGCACGTCGACGTCGGCGTACGACGTGGCGTTGATCTACCGCGAGGCGATGAAGTACCCGGACTTCGTCAAGGCCGTGATGACGCGGCGGATCGACTTCCCGGCACCCAACGGCGGGACCGTGCCGATCGTCAACGACAACAAGCTGCTGACCACGTACCAGGGCGCGTTGGGCGGCAAGTCGGGGTTCACCGACGACGCCCAGCACACCTACGTCGGTGCGGCCGAGCGCAACGGCAAGCGGCTCGTCGTCGTGCTGCTGCGCGGGCAGCAGCAGCCGACCAGGATGACCGACCAGGCGGTCCGCCTGCTCGACTACGGCTTCGCCCTGGCACCGGCCGCGTCCGGCAACCCGGTGGGCAGGCTGGTCGAGGGCGCGCCGCAGGTGAAGAAGAAGACCACCGAGCCCCGGCCGACGCCGACCAGCGCGGGTGTCGGCGAGGTGGCCAACTCCACGCCGGACGGCACCCAACCCTCCGCGATGCAGACGGCGTTCGGCAACGTGGGCGGCCCGATCACCGCCATCGCCGGCCTGGGCCTGGTCCTCGCCCTGCTGATGTACCTGCGCAGCCGCCGCGCCAAGGCCGCCCGCGCCGCCCGCCAACAACCCTCCTAACCCGAGAGTCGAACCTTCAGGTCCCGTGTGTCGAACGCTCAGGACCGCTGAATTCAACGCTCAGGACGCACGGGAGGTCGCCCCATGCCGTCCTGAGCGTTGAATTCGGGGTACCTGAGCGTTCGACTCTCGGGCGCTGAGTGTTCGACACACGGGACCTGAGCGTTCGACACGCGGGATGGGGAGGCCCTCGGACGGAGTCCGGGGGCCGGAGGCGGAGGTGGGTGGGGTCAGACGCGCTTGAAGAGGAGGGCGCGTTTGACTTCCTGGATGGCCTTGGTGACCTGGATGCCGCGGGGGCAGGCGTCGGTGCAGTTGAACGTCGTGCGGCAGCGCCACACGCCGTCCACGTCGTTGAGGATGTCCAGCCGCTCCTCGGAGCCCTCGTCACGGCTGTCGAAGATGAACCTGTGCGCGTTCACGATCGCCGCCGGGCCGAAGTAGGACCCCTCGGTCCAGTACACCGGGCACGACGTGGTGCACGCCGCGCACAGGATGCACTTGGTGGTGTCGTCGAACCGCTCGCGGTCGGCGATGGACTGGATCCGCTCGCGCGTCGGCTCGTTGCCGTACGTGATGAGGTACGGCTTGACCGCCTTGAACGCCTCGAAGAACGGCTCCATGTCGACCAGCAGGTCCTTGTGGACCGGCAGCCCCTTGATGGGCTCGATGGTGATCGTGGTCGGCTTGCCGCCGCCCGCCAGCAGGTCCTTCAGCAGCACCTTGCACGCCAGCCGGTTCACGCCGTTGATGCGCATGGCGTCCGACCCGCAGATGCCGTGCGCGCACGACCGGCGGAACGTCAGCGTCCCGTCGATGTACCACTTCACGTAGTGCAGCAGGTTCAGCACGCGGTCCGACGGCAGGGCCGGGATCTCGAACGAGTCCCAGCGCGGCCCAGCGGACGACTCATCAGTGTCGAACTCCGGGTTGAACCGGCGCACCTTCAGGGTGACGGTGATCGCGCCGTCCGGCACGGGGGGCTGGTTCCCGCGCGAGCCGGTGGACACTTCAGCGGTAGCGGTCATCAGTACTTGCGCTCCATCGGCTGGTACCGGGTGAACGTCACGGGCTTGTAGTCGAGCCGGATGTCGGCCAGCAAGCCGTCGCCCTGCTTGTAGTACATGCTGTGGCGCATGAAGTTCGTGTCGTCGCGGTTGGGGTAGTCCTCGCGCGCGTGACCGCCGCGGGACTCCTTGCGCGCCAGCGCGCCCACGACCAGGACCTCGGCCAGCTCCAGGAGGAAGCCCAGCTCGACGGCTTCCAGGAGGTCGGTGTTGAACCGCTTCCCCTTGTCCTGCACGGTGATCCGCGAGTACCGCTCCTTCAACGCCTGCACGTCGTGCAGCGCCTGCTTGAGCGTGTCCTCGGTGCGGTACACCGACGCGTTGGCGTCCATCGTGGCCTGCAGCTCGGTGCGGATGTCCGCCACCCGCTCCTCGCCGTGCTCGGACAGCACCAGCGCCACCTGCGCCTCGACGGCCGCGGCGGGGTTCTCCGGCAGCTCCACGTGCTCGTGGGACAACGCGTACTCGGCGGCGGCGATGCCCGCGCGGCGGCCGAACACGTTGATGTCCAGCAACGAGTTGGTGCCGAGCCGGTTCGCGCCGTGCACGGACACGCACGCGCACTCACCGGCGGCGTACAGGCCGGGGACGACGTTGTCGTTGTCCCGCAACACCTCGCCGTGCACGTTGGTCGGGATGCCACCCATCGCGTAGTGCGCGGTCGGGTAGACCGGCACCGGCTCCTTCACCGGGTCGACCGCGAGGTACGTGCGGGCGAACTCGGTGATGTCGGGCAGCTTCGTCTCCAGCACCTCGGCGCCCAGGTGCGTGCAGTCCAGCAGCACGTAGTCCTTGTTCGGACCGGCACCGCGGCCTTCCAGCACCTCCAGGGCCATCGAGCGGGCGACGATGTCGCGCGGCGCGAGGTCCTTGATGGTGGGTGCGTAGCGCTCCATGAACCGCTCGCCGGAGGCGTTGCGCAGGATCGCGCCCTCACCGCGGGCGCCCTCCGTCAGCAGGATGCCCAGGCCCGCGAGGCCGGTCGGGTGGAACTGGTAGAACTCCATGTCCTCCAGCGGCAGGCCCTTGCGGAACACGATGCCCATGCCGTCGCCGGTCAGCGTGTGCGCGTTGGACGTGGTCTTGAAGACCTTGCCGAAGCCGCCGGTGGCGAACACCACGGACTTGGCCTGGAACACGTGGATCTCGCCGGTCGCCAGCTCGTAGGCCACCGCGCCGGTGCACACCGGGCCGTCCTCGGTCTCGGTCAGGCAGATGTCGAGGACGTAGAACTCGTTGAAGAACTCGATGCCGTGCTTGACGCAGTTCTGGTACAGCGTCTGCAGGATCATGTGGCCGGTGCGGTCGGCCGCGTAGCACGCCCGGCGCACGGCCGCCTCGCCGTGGTTGCGGGTGTGGCCGCCGAACCGCCGCTGGTCGATCTTGCCCTCGGGCGTGCGGTTGAACGGCAGGCCCATCTTCTCCAGGTCGAGGACCGCGTCGATGGCCTCCTTCGCCATGATCTCGGCGGCGTCCTGGTCGACCAGGTAGTCACCGCCCTTGATCGTGTCGAAGGTGTGCCACTCCCAGTTGTCCTCCTCCACGTTCGCCAGCGCGGCGCACATGCCGCCCTGCGCGGCGCCCGTGTGGGAACGCGTGGGGTAGAGCTTGGTGAGCACCGCCGTGCGGGCGCGCTGGCCGGACTCGATCGCCGCGCGCATCCCGGCGCCACCCGCGCCGATGATGACGACGTCGTACTTGTGGAACTGCATGTCTTGAGTACTCCCCGCGGCGGGTCAGTCGGTGATGTTCGGGTCGAAGGTGAAGATCACGTACGTGCCGAGGGCGATGATCAGCACCATCGAGACGTAGAGCAGCACCTTGAGCCAGAACCGGGTCGCGTCCTTGCGGGCGTAGTCGTTGATCACGGTGCGCAGGCCGTTGCCGCCGTGGATCTGGGCCAGCCACAGCATCGCCAGGTCCCAGAACTGCCAGAACGGCGAGGCCCAGCGGCCCGCGACGAAGCCGAAGTTGATGCGGTGCACACCGCCGTCGAGGATGTTCATGATGAACAGGTGCCCGAGCACCAGCACCACCAGCGCGACGCCCGAGATGCGCATGAACAGCCAGCTGTACAGCTCGAAGTTGCTGCGGCGGGCGGCGGGGCGGCGCGGCGAGCGCGGCTTGTCGAGGGTCAGGGATTCGCTCATGATCAGTGACCCCCACCGAGCAGGTCGGTAACCGTGCGGACCATCATGTAGTAGGTGCCGGGGATCATCACCAGCACCCAGACGCCGAGCACCGCCCACAGCATCTGCTTCTGGTAGCGGGCGCCCTTCTCCCAGAAGTCGACGAGCATCACGCGGATGCCGTTGAGCGCGTGGTAGAGGACCGCGCCGACCAGTCCGACCTCGAACAGGTTGACGATCGGGTTCTTGTAGGTCTCGATGACCTTGTCGTACGCGTCCGGCGACACCCGCACCAGCGCGGTGTCCAGGACGTGCGCGAACAGGAAGAAGAACGTCAACACACCGGTGATGCGGTGGGCGACCCAGGACCACATCCCCAGGTCGCCGCGGTAGAGCGTTCCGCCCCCTTTAGAGGTGCCCGCCCGCTCGGGTGCGGTGGTGCCGGCCATGCGCAACGGCCTCCAGCGTCAGTGGTGGACTGGTCTCCGGTACGTGCGTACTCGGACCTTGACCCCCGGATGCTAGACCCGCTCGAGCCACCCGACCCAACAGCCCGACCCGTCTGTGAGCGACGAGACACCGGGTGGCGACTTGATCGATTCCCCTCACAGCGACAGGCACTCGGTTGTGCGGTGCAGGTCACCCCGAACGGGTGACGGACACCGTCCACTGCGGACCTCTCCGCTGGTCAGCGGGACCGGTCGGCGGGTCGGGGAGCGGCGCGTCAGCGGTAGTAGATGACGTGCAGACCGGTCGTGCCCTCGTCGGACGGCGTGAACGGGGTCGTGGTGGTGCCGTCGGCCAGTTCGAGGCCGCCTTCCACCCGTCGCGCGTTGACCAGGTGGCCGACGGACTCGCGGCCGCGGCGGTCGTGGCGGCGGATCCAGATCACCGCGGCGGTGCCCACCGGACGGGTGGTGAAGTCGGCCAGCACGTCACTCCACCGGGCGTGGCTGGTGGCCTCCGTCACTTCGCCGAGCCGGGCGAGGGTGGGTGCGAGCCAGGCGGCCGGGCCGGGCGCCGGTGGTGCCGGCAGGTCCGCCGCGCCCGCGTCCCACCGCGACAGCCACTCCCACGGGTCGGCGTTGGGCAGCGCGAACGGCGTGCGGCCCGGGTTCTTCGGCACGACCAGTGCCGCGTCGAGCATCAGGTCCCGCAGGTCCCCCGACGACTGGAAGGCGCGGGTCGTGCAGGCGAACAGCCAGCCGTTGGCCAGCTCGTCCTCCGGCGACGGGTCCACCAGCACCACCTCGTCGCCGTAGGCACCCGCCAGGTGCCGCTCGGCCGCGCGGACGGCGGCGGCGAAGTCCAGTTCGGACACGTCCGGCCGGGGCCGGTGGAAGCGGGCCAGCAGGAGGCTGCCGACCGCCGTCGTCTCCAAGTGGGCGACGGTGCCCCGCATGGCGTCCAGCACGGCCACCTCGCCGTCGTTGTTGTGCGCGTAGAGCAAGTGGCCGGTCACCTCCACGCCCGCCAGCTCACGCCGCACCCAGATGACGCCCCTGGTGTCCGGACCACCCGCCCGCACCGCCTCGACCACCTCGGGCCACGTCGCGCAGGTCGCCACCTCAGCCTTCGGGAAGTGCCCGGTGCGCAGCCGGTCCCACCACCCCGGCTGCTCGTCGGAGGGGCGCCACGGCAGGGCGGAGGCCGGGGCGTGGTCGACGGCCGCGTCCAGCGCGATGACGCAGTTGCGCGCGTTGACGCGCCTGGTCCAGTCGGCTTCGGCCGGCGCCCGCCAGCCCGCCGCGTCGTCGTTGAGGCCGAGGTCGTCGAACGGGCGGTCGTTCGGCAGCGGGTACGGTGCCCCGCCGGTCGTCGGCACGGCGATCGCGGCGGCCAGCATCGCCTCCCGGCTCTCCCGGAACCGGCAGCCGAAGACCGCGACCCGCGGCGTCTCCAGCAGCGGGTGCCTGCTGGACTTCACCGTGCCGCCGTAGACCCGGTCGAGCCACTGGTCGGCGGTGTCCCGTGCTTGCGTCACGCGTACCTCATCAGTTCCGAAGGTCTGCTGGTGGGTTGGGTCGTCCGACGACGCTACGGGACGGGGCCGGTCGGCGGGGTCGCGGTGGCGGGCGGTGCGGTGGCGGGCGGTGCGGTCGCCGTGGTGGGCGGCGGTGCCGGCTTCGGCAGGTCCGGCAGCGGGATGAACTCGATCTTGACCGCTTCGCGCTCCAGCTTGGCCGGGCGCTGGTTCTGCGAGTCGAAGAACGTGATGTCGCCGCCGTCGTTCCAGGCGTTGAAGACGTGCCCGGTGCCGTCGGCACGGGTGATGCCGACGCTGACGTGCCTGCCGGGCTGCGCGGCCAGGTAGTCGACCACCTCGTGGTAGCTCCCGACGGTCTGGAACGTCGACTTGAAGGTGTTCTCCAGGTACGTGCCCGGCGCCGGTGCGGGCAGCGGCGGCGCCGCGACCGGGCGGCCGTGCAGCGTCTCGTGGGTGGCGATCACGCAGTTCGTGCAGTTGACGTCGTGGCCGGGGACGCCGCTCTCAAAGTTCGTCCGGTTCACGGTCGCGAGGCCGGGGTAGGCCGTGTTCGCCCACGTCGCCGCGGCGTTGTCGTCGGCGAACGCGGCGAAGTGCCTCGTGCCCGACGGCAGCCACTTGGCCAGCTCGGCCGCGTGCTCGGCGTCCTGCCTGGCGTTCAGCTGAGCCTCGTAGGCCTTGCGCTCGGCTTCCTGCTTCGCGTCGAGCGCCGCCTCGGCCTGCTGCCGTTCCAGCAGCTGCCTGGCCTTCAGGTCCTGCTCCGCCTTGGCGCGCTCGGCGTCCTGCTTGAGCTGGAGCTGCTGCGCGGCCTGCTGCCGTTCGGCGAGCTGCCGCTGGTTGAGCTGGTGCTCGGCGGCCCGGCGGTCGTTCTCCTCCCGGGCGAGCACCCCCTGCTCGACCCGCTGCCGCTCGGCGGTCTGCTCGTTGTCGAGCTGCTGCTCCACGTTGCGCTGGACGGCCGCCTGGTTGTTCAGGACCTGCTGGCGGACCTGGTTCGGGTCGAACGAGCCCGGCGCGACGGCGAGCTGCTGCTGGATCTGCGCCTCCACCTGGTTGCGCTCCAGCTCCTGGTTCGCCAGGACCTGGGCGGCGACCCGCTGCCGGTGTGCCTGCTGGTTGGCCGTCAGCTCGGCGGCGACGCGGTTGCGCTCGGCCTGTGCCCGGGCGGCGAACGCGTTGCTCTCGTTGGTGCGGTCCTGCTGCTGCCTGGCGAGCAGGTCCGCCTCGGCCTTGAGGCGTTCGGCGTCGAGCTTCGTGGCCAGGGCGACGCCCTCGGCTTGGTGCTCGGCCTGCTGCTTCGCCTGCAGCGCCAGTGACGCGGCCTGCTTCTCGGCGGCCAGGCGTGCCGCGAGGGCGTTGCTCTCCGCGGTCCGCTCGGCCTGGTGGCGTGAGGCCAGGGCGGCGGCGTCGGCGTCACGCTGAGCGGTGGTGCTCGGCGTGGTCGACGTGCTCGGTGTCGACGTGCTCGCGGTGGGCGTGCCGCTCGCGGTGGGTGCGCCGAAGGTGCTCGTGGCGGTGGCCGCCGGCGCGCCGAAGGTCTGCACGCCGGGCGGTGCCGGCGAGGGCGAGCTCGGCACGGGAGCGGTGACCCCCGGGCCGGGCGGAGGTGCGTTGGTGGACGAGGTGGCCGTCGTGGCCGGTGCGTTGGCGGGCGGGGCGGTGGTCGGCGGGGCGTTGAACGCCGCCAGCTGCCGGTCGGCCGCGGTCTTGGCGTTCCACCAGTCCGCCTGCCGGCCGTCGGCGACGTCCTGCTCGCGCGCCAGGTCGGCCTGGGCGTCGGCGATCCGCGTCTCCAGGTCCGCGCGGTCCCGCACGGCCTGCTGGTACTCCTGTTCGGCGGTCTGCCTGGCCTGCTCGGCCTGACGGGCGTTGGCGCGGGCCTCGCGGAGCCGGTCGTTGGCCGCGTCGAGGTCGCTGCGCGCATCGACGGCGGCGCGTTCGGCCGCGTCCAGGTCGGTCTTGGCCTGGTCCGCGGCCGTCTTGGCATCCGCGGCCGCGTCGGCCGCCGCCCGCTGCCGGTCGAGGGCGGCCTGGTGCTCCTGCCGGGCGTCCGCCAGGTCCCGCGCGGCCCGCTCCTGCAGGGCCTGCCGGTTGTCGCGGACCTCGGTCGCGTCCTTGACGTCCCGCACCAGGCCCTCCCGCACCCGGTCGGGCGCGGCGTTCGGGTCGGTGCTCGGCGGGTTGGCCTGGTCGTACCGGCCCAGGGCGGCCTCGGCGTCGAGCAGTGCCTGGTCCGCCCGGGCACGCGCGTCGTCGACGGCCGCCGCCTGGATCTCCGCCAGCTCGACGCCCTCCCGCGTCGTCCGGACGTCCTCCGCCGCGTCGCCCAGCGCCTTGTCGGCCCGCCGGGAGGCGAGGTCGAGGTCGACCGCGCGGGTCGTCGCGTCCTCCAACGCCGTGTCCGCCGTGTCCCGGGCGGTGCGAGGGTTGTCGACCGCGGTGTCGTGGGGACCCAGCGCGTCGAACGCCGTCACCACCTCCTGCGACCGGGTGTCCAGCACGGTCTGGCGGTTGGTGATCTCGATGTCCGCGCCGGCGCGCTGGGCGAGCAGGTCCTGCGCCTGGTGGCGCGCGACCTCCACGGCGGCCTCGGCGGTGCGCCACGCCTTCGCCGCGTCCCGCACGCCGTCCTGCGCGGTCGCCAGCTCCGGCGTGACGGTGCGGCCCAGCGTCGCCTCCACGTCCGCCACCGGCATCCGCAGGTCCGCCGAGCCTGGCACGGTCAGGTCGTAGACGCCGACCTTGCCGTTGCCGAGGTCGGCGACGAACCGGTACACGATGGTGGACTCGGTCAGGCCGGTGCGCTCGGACGGCTTCAGGTTTTGCTGCGTGCCGGTGACCGGGCCGCCCGAGTCGGCGGTCGAGTCGTCGCTGGTGTGCTTGAACTCCGGGAAGGCGAACGCGGAGTTGGCCGAGTTGACCAGGTCCGGGTTGCCCTGCGCGTCGTCCGTCTTCTTGTTCACACCGCCCGTCGGCGCGATGATCACGTCCCCGCTCTGGGTGTGCTTCGCCTCGGACGCGGTGGTGTGCGTGGTGGAGGTCGGGTTCTCCAGCTTGACGCCGTCGCTGAGCGAGTCGAGCCGGGTGTCGACCACCTTCGCGTACACCTTCAGGGAGGCGTGCTGCGCCTTGCCCAGCGTCGCCTCGTGCAGGCCGGGCACCTCCAGCGGCGTCTTCGTCATGCCGGGCAGCATCGACTGGAGCGTCTCGGAGCTGAGCGTGGACAGCAGCGCGTTGTGCGAGCCGGTGCCCTTGCCGGTGATGCCCTTGCCCGCGCCCGCGCGTTCCAGCGCCGCGATGGCCGCCATCCGGATGTCCTGGATGCCGCGCATCCCCTCGACCGACGCGCCGCTGGGCACCTCGGTGCCGTCCCGCAGCCACTCGTCGATCTTGGCCTGCGTCGCCTCGTCCTTGGGCCGGCTGGTCGCGTCCGCCTCGTACGGGCGGCGGTTGTCCGGCACGTCCGGCGAGTCCACGCGGACGTTGTCGGCGTGCAGCCGCACGGTGATCGGCGCCTCGTCGGCCTTGACCCGGCCGACCTCCTTGCCGCCCTTGTGCACCACCAGCTCGAACTCGACCGGCACCTCGTAGCGCACGGCCGGGCCGGTGGCGGTGTGCTTGTGGCCGAACAGCTCGGTCGTGGTGTCGGTGGTGGTTTTGCTCTGCGAGAAGTTGAGGCCGGCGCCGATCGCGCCACCCACGGCGGGCGACTGGCCGTTCTGGACGTCCGGCAGGTGCTGGCCGCCCGCCCTGGCGTTGACGCCCCAGGAGCTGCCCTTGGTGAGGGCGTCGGAGTCCTTGTTCGAGCCGGCCAGGATGTGCTCCATGTCGCGGCCGTCGTTGACCGCTTCCAGGAACTTCGGCTGCCCGACCTTGGCCCTCAGCGTGACCTGGTAGGTGTCCTTGCCGATCACCGTGCCCGGCTTGTGCAGCAGCAGCGGCACGCCGCCGTCCACCGCGGAGTCGATCAGGCCCTTGACGCTCGTCGGCGAGGTCAGGTCGACCAGCCGCTGGAGGTTGCGCATCGAGTCGTCCAGCACCGAGTCGGGGACGAGCTTGCCCCTGGTGTTCTGGTTGACGACCGTGGTGAGCTGCGCGACCACGGGCGACAGGTCCGGCACGTCGTCCACCACGCTGAGGCCGAGCCCGCCGGGTTCGCCGGGGTTGAGCCGCTTGGGCGGGCGCATCGAGCCGTGGTCGGGCGAGGTGTGCGGCGGCACGTCCTCCAGCAGGCCCATGTCCCGCGCGACCTGCTCGCTGACCCGCACGAACACACCGCCCGGCAGGGTCACCGTCTTGCCGTTGGCGTGCGGCGTGCCCTTGTAGATCGCGTTGCCCGACCGGCTCTCGCCGACCATCGAGAACTCCGCGTGCAGCTGCACCAGGACGGTCCGCTCACCGGACGGGCGGACGAGCTTGCGGTCGACGTTGCCGCCGACCTCGCGGGCCGTCGTCTCGGTCTTCGACCACGGCGTCCACTTCGCGCCCGCGTTGAACGTCCCGCCGCCCTGGGGCGTCGTGTCGTTCGGCTTGCCGCCGAGCGCGAAGCCCGCCGAGCCCTCCACCGACTGGCCGTGCGCGACGCTCTCGCCCGCCTTGAAGCCACCGGTCGTCCACGTCTCGACCGGCGTGGTGTCCGAGATGGACACCAGCTTCGGCTTGTCGAACTTGACGGTCATGCCGATCGCGCCCGTGCGGTCGGTGACCCGGCGGTCGAACCGCAGGCTGTCGGTGACCAGGCCCGTCTCGGCCATCTTGCGCAGGTTCGCCTTGAGGTTCTCCGGGCTGAACATCATGTCGATCTGGTTGCGCGCCTCCGTGCCGGGCACGGTCAGCGACCCGTCCGCGCCCGCCGAGGCGTTCACCAGCTCGATCGCGCCGTTGCGCAACGCCTCGGCGTTCGCCACCGCCTCGACGTGCAGCCACTCGTGCCGCGGCGGGCGGGTCGTGCCCGGCTTGAGCAGGCTGGAGATGGTGGTGTTCGGCGGTAGCGTGCCGTCCACCGGGTCGCCGGGCTTGAACTCGGCCGACGGTGTCTTCAGCGCGGAGCCGTCCGGCACCCAGAGCTGCACCTTGCCGCTGATCTGCGGCAGGATCGTCGGGTTGTCGCGGGCGTTGGGGTCCAGCAGCTTCTTGGGGTCGACCGTCCGGACGACGGTCTTCTCCTTCGGCACCTGGAGCAGCGGCGAGCCCGGCGTCATCCGCTTGACCCACGACTGGTTGCGGCTGAACGTGGTGATCTCGACCTCGAACTCGATGTCGTGCGCGAACACCTGCGACTTGGCGTCACCGACGTTGAGCGCCACGTCGTTCACCACCGGACCGGCGGTGGTCTTATTCGCCGTAGTGCTGCTGTACTTCACGGCCGCGTTGCCGGTGGGCGTCAGCGACGCGGTGCCCGGCTTGACGTTCGCGCCGCCGCGGCCCTCGACGCCCGCGCTCCAGCCCTTCGTCGTGGTGGTCGAGCTGTCCAGCTTCGGTGCCGTGGAGGACAGGCCGCGCACCTGGCGGGCGTCGGCCTCGCCGAGGTGGTTGGCGTTGCCCAGCTTGGCCCTGACCGTGACGTTGACGAACTCGTTGGTGGCGAAGCCCTGGCGCTTGAGCTGCACCTGCACGCCGGGACCGAGCAGGCTGTCCATCTGCGCCTTCAGCGCGGTCGGCGACAGCTCCGCGTCGAGCTTGCGCTGGTTGTTCAGCATCTCCACGACGTCGGCGAAGTTCTTGCCGTCCGCGCGCGGATCGGTGCCCCGGTTCCACTCGGGCAGGAAGCCGTCGAAGCCGGGCAGGCCCTTGAGGGCGTTCTCGACCTGCGCCTGCACCTGGTTCGCCGCGGTGAACTCGCCGACGCGAATGTTGCCCGCCGCCAAGCCCTCGGCCAGGTAGGGCGGTTCGAACCGGGTGTTCTCCGTACCCGGCTCGGTGATCTTCGCCTGGGTGTTCTCCGGCACGGGCAGGCCGTGCGCGTTGGCCTCCGGCAGCCCCAGCCGCACGTGCGCGGTCACCGGGACGGTCACCGTGTCGCCGTTGGGCGTGCGCACCTCGACGTTCGCGGTCACCTTGTACAGGCCCGTCTGCCCACCGACCTGCATGCCTGCGCGGTTGACCGACGTGGTGCCCGACGACGAGGTCTCGGAGGTCTTGGCGGACGCCGAACCCGTGATGCCCGCCGCGCCGATGGGGACGCCCGGCACACCGACACCGCCGCCGACGGCCGCGTTCACCTCGACGCCCGAGCCGACGGTGGCCGTGACGCCCGCGTTGGTGGTCGCCGTGTCGTGCATCCGGAACTGCGTGCCGCCGTGCGTGCCGACGAGCTCGGCGTCCAGCAGCGTCGCCTTCATCTGCACGGCCGAGCCGTACGCCGAGTGCGGGCTGGTCAGGTTCGGCGAGGTGACCCAGCCGTTCAGCATCACGTGCAGGTTGTCGCGGATGTTCGTGGCGCTGAGGAAGTCGCGCAGCACCGTGCGGCCGTCCGCGCCGGGCTTCGTCACCGACGGGTGCAGCTTCGCGGCCACGTCCCTGAACGCCTGGTCGGAGTCGATGTCCGTGACCGCCTCGGGCACGAGGTGCTCGACCTTCGCACCCCATGCGGCGTCGGGTGGCCGCACCACGCCGGCGGTGTTGTCGGTGTTCGCCAGGTTGCCCAGGTCGTCCGGGACCTGGAGGGCGACGCCGGTCCCGTTGTCGTGGACGTCGGTGGTGCCGATGACGACGCCCCGCGCGTCGGTCAGCGTGACCCGGTACGTGACCGGCACGTCGTGCTTGGTCGAGCTGTCGCCGCCGCGGACCTCGCGGTCGTCCAGCGCGGTCGTCGTGGTGGTGTTGCTGGTGACCGGGGTGGCGAGGGTGGTCTTCGCGCCGACCGTGCCGTACGCGCCCATGCCCTGGCTCGCGGTGGCGTTGAGCGAGACGTCGTTACCGGTCGTCAGGCTCGTGGTCGTCGTGCTGGTCGCGCCGCTGTCCACCCGGCTGTCGACCTTGGCGGGCGACGCCGTGCCGGGACCCGTCACGGGGTTGAGGACGGCCGTGACGTTGGCGTCGTAGAAGTTCTTGCCCACCTGGACCTGGAACGTGCGACCGTTGCCGAGGAACGACTCGAAGTTGTCGTCCAGCGCCTTGCCGATGCGGTCGACGCCCTGCGGCGCCACGCCGTTCACGGCGGGCAGGAGGCCGTTCACCGCGGTCGCGACCTGGTCCGCGCCGCGCACGTCGTTGACGGCGACCGAGCCGAGCGCCTGGTTGCTCTGGAAGAACGACGGCAGCGGCACACCCGGCAGCACCGCGGGCGGCGGGCCGGCCGGGGTGACGGTCACCAGCGGGATGACCGGGTTCGGCGTGGTGTGGCGGGACGGCGCGTTCGGCGCCGCCACGTCGGTGTCCTGAGTGGCCGGGGCGCTCGGCGGGTTGAACGACTCCAGCGCGTGCATCCGGTTCTCGACCAGCCACAGGTTGCGCGGCTTGACCCTCGCGTCCGGTGCGTCGAACTTGTCGGTCATCGGGCCGTTGTCGTCGACGACCCGGCCCTTGCCCTCCTGGTGCTGGAAGATCGGCTTGACCTCGCCGGTCTCGAAGTACTCGTCGTGCAGGCCGAGGAAGTGGCCGATCTCGTGGCCGAGCACGGCGGCATCGGAGTCGACCGGCCAGTTCAGCTGGTTGGCGCGGCCGTCCGGACCGGTGATCGCGACGGTGCCGTGCGCGTCGGCCGGGTTGTCGGTGAACTCGACGGTGACGTGGAACTGCTCGCCGCTGGGCAGCCGGTTGCCGTTGTTGTAGAAGGCGTCGACGCCTTGGCGGGTCTTGGTCTGGACCTCGGCGATCTGGTCGGGTGTCGCGTTCCCGTCGGGGTCGAGGAAGACCTTGACGGTGAAGTCGCGCACCGGCACGCCGTTGACGTCCAGCACGCGGGTGTCGTAGGCGATCGGCCCGCGCCAGGCCTTCATCTGGATGCCGTCCGGGCCGACGGTGGTGCTGTCCAGGACCCCGCCGTCCTCACCGCGGACGGTGGTCGTGACGGGTGTGTTGGCGCGGGCGTCCCGGATGTCGGCGGAGGTCGCGGCGTTGGGATCGGTGTCGAACCAGGGTGCGGTGGGTGCGGTGCTGTGCCGCCAGTCGGGGTTGTCCAGGACCGGGTGCGGGCCCTGCGGTTCGGGTGAGGTGATGACGGTGTCGGTGACCTTGACGCCTTGCGGTGCGGCGGGCGGTGTCCAGCCTTCCGGCCGGCGCAGGTCGTGGTCGACGTGCACGTCGGTGGTGGTGCCGTTGGTGTCGCGGACGGTCGCGTCGATGCCTTTGGCGGCCAGTGCGTCCGCGACGACCTGGGCGTTCGGGCCGGAGACCTCGACCACGGCGGGCCGGTAGCCGTTCCGGTCGCGCATCGCGTTGGACTCGGCGAGGTCGGCGGCCAGGGCGTCGATGCGGGCCGACTGCTCCGGGGACGGCACCGAGGCCGGCGGGATGTCCAGCGACAACTCCGGTGCCGGACCGCGCGTTAGGCGCTCGTTCGGCCTGGTCGGTGGGGCCGGTGGGGTCGGTGGGGTCGGTGAGCCGTTCGGCCCGCGGCGTGTCGTCGGGGCGTTCGGGGCCGGCGTGGTGGGGCGGGACGGGTCGTCCAGCCACGAGGTGGGCGAACTGGCGCGGCTGGGGTCGGCGAGCCAGGACGTGGCCGGGTCCTGGGTGCCGGGTTGGGCCGGTTCGGGCGTGCCGGGCCGGGACGGGTCGGCCAGCCACGAGGTGGCGGGTGGCGGTGCGCCCAGGTCGGCGGCCTGGTTGCGGGCGTCGACCTCGCGGATCCGGTCACGGTGCGCGGTGATCGTGTCCGGGTCGGCGAACATGGCGCGCAGGTCGTCCATCTTCTGCGGGTCGGCGTACTGGAAGTGCCGGCCGTCCTCGGTGCGGGTGATGCCGTCCGTGCCCGGTTCGAAGCTCTTGGTGAAGGCGTTCGGGCCGTGCTTCTCCTTGCCTCCGGCGTCGGTGTAGCTGCTGTACGTCGTGTAGGACGAGAAGTCCGCTTGGTAGTACTGGTGGAACTCGTCGAACAACTTGCGCGCGTTGTCCGGGTTCGGCGGGCCGCTGTGCGTGGGGTCGGGGTCGCCGATCCGTTCGGCCAGGTCGTGGATGAACTTGAACGTCTCATCGGCGGAGAGCTTGTTGCGCAGGTAGAACCCGAACGGGTCGGAGTCCACGATCGACTTGACCGCGTCGAACTCGCGTTGGTCGGCCCACAGGCCCTGGTAGCGGTCCATCATCTGCACGGCGAGCTTGTGCTCCGGCTCGGCGTCGTGGCGGCCCTTGCCGTCGCCGAACTGGTTCTTGGCGTTGTTCTTCTCGATGTCGTGGAACAGGATCGCCTTGGCCATCGCGTCGGTGGAGATGAACCGGGTGTCCGGGTTCTCCGCCTTGGTCAGGTCCAGGTACTGGCCGAGCACCATCTGGGCGTGCTCGTAGAAGGTGAACGAGTCCTTCGCGCCCTGCGGCCGGTAGGGGGTGTCCTGCGGCTTGGTGGCGACCTCGTCGAACTTCGGCGCCAGCTCGGGGAACTTCTTGATCAGCTCGTCCACCACCGGTTTCGGGTCCGGCTTGCCGTCGGCACCCCGCACGCCCTCGATGGTCTCGCTGAGCTTGTCGCCGAACTCGCGTTGCGCCTGGTACTCGGCCTCCGCGTTGGTGCTCCACACGTCGTACTCGTTGCGGAACGGCCCGCGCGGGTCGTCCTGCGGTCGGGTGTTGAAGTCCCGCGCGATGCGGTCGGAGTCCGCCGCGATGAGCGCGCCGATCTCGGCCTGGGCGGCGACCCCGGGCACCTCGGCCATGAACGCGTCCACGTCGGCCGGGTTGACGGGCTGGAACGTGAAGCCGCCGAGCTCCTGCTTGGCCTTCGCGATCGCCTCGGCCGCGACGTCGTGCGCGATCGAGTCCCGCAGGGCCGGGTCGACCAGCGCGAGGGCCGGGTGTTGGCGCAGGTTCGTCTCGATGTCGGCGGACAGCTTGGGCAGCACCGCGGTCTCCACGACCGCCTTCAGGTCGTCCGGTGAGGTGTTGATCAGGTCCTGGCCGGTGAACGAACCCAGCGCCCCGTTCACCACGGGCCCGAGGACCTTCTGCTGCGCCACCTCGCCGAACCGGTTCGGGTCGACCTCCGCCTGGATGTTCGGCATCGGACCGCTCAGGATGCGCTGCTCGACGCGGCCCTTGAACTCGGCCAGCCGCGGACCGCTGAGCCAGCTGGACTTCTTGCCGCGGCCGCCCTCGGCGGTCAGCGAGTCCAGGTTGCGGAACTCGGCCTGGAGCGCGTCCCGCACCCGGACTTCGAGGTCCTTGGCCACGGCGGCGCGGCTGTCGTCGGTGAGCAGCTGCACACCGCTCTGCTTCGGCACGTCCTTGACGAAGGCGGCCACGAGCGTGTCGACGACGTGCTCGTCGAACGACTTCGCCTTCTTCGGCGGCTTGCCGAACCCGTTCTCGACCGCGTCCTTGAACGACCGCAGGTCCTTCGGCACCTGGCCGCCGTTGGCGTTCTTGATGGCCAGGTCCAGGTCGCGCATCACGGTGTCCAGCGACTTCGGCACGACCTGTGTGTTGACCACGTCGGCGAGCGTGTTCGGGTCGACGTCCGGCACGGTCGTGGTTGCCAGCTTGGTGTTCAGCACGCCGGGCGCGGTGGACAGCACGTCGGTGGCGATCTTGCCGACGTTGACGGAGGGCGGGCCGACCGAGTTGAGGAACTGGTTCAGCCGTTCGAACCGGGCCGCGAAGCTCGTGTCACGCGACTGGGCGTCGTCCTTCTTGCCGGGTGCGCTCTCGGAGTCGGGTTCGATCAGCGCTTCCGGCTTGCGGTCGGCGGGGTTTTGCGCGGCCTGCTTCCAGGTGACGTGGTGTTCGCGCAGGGTGGTCGCGATCTCGTGCAGCCGCTGCGGGTTGTTGCTGAAGCCGAGCTCCAACTTGCCGGTCTTCTTGTTCGTTTCCCAGGAGAACCACGGGTTGTAGTCGTTGCCGAGGGCGTCGGGCTTGAAGTCGGGGTCGATACCCAGCCGTTCGTAGAGCTTGGCGACCGGCGTGACCCGGCCGGCACCGTCGGGGTGCGCGAAGGAGTTGTGTTGGGGCGAGGAGTACGTGACCAGCGAGCCCGGCGTGGCGTGCTGGATCAGGGCGTCGAGGTGCGGTCCGCCGATGCCGAACTGGTTGGGCTCACCGCGCTGGTCGACGTTGAAGGTGTCGGTCTCGGGCGACGAGCCGGGTGCGCCCTCGATGGTCGACCCTGAGGTGATCCGGTTGTACACGTCGAGGGGGACCAGGAACGAACGCAGCACCGGGTTCTTGACCTCGGCGCTTTGGTCCGAGACCTTCTTGCCACCGTCGGTGATCTCGTACTTGGCCAACCACTGCACGGCGCGCTGCGGACGCCCGGCGCCCGCCCAGAGCTGGGAGTTGTTGCCGGGGGTGATGCTGAGCGCGCCGGTGTTCGGGTTCTGCTGGATGTCCTTGTACTTCAGGTTCTGCTTGCCCGGAACCGAGATGTCCAGCGGCGCCGGGTTGACCACCGCCGTGTAGATGCGGACGTGGTGCTCACCGGCGATGGTCTCGACCTCGTACTCGCCGCGGTGCACGGTCTTCTTGCCGGCACCGTCCCCGATCGTCGTGGGCCCGGGATAGGAGACACCCGGCCGTCCGATGTGGACTACTTCGGTGGTCGCGTCGTAGCGGGGGCCGCCGGGGGTGTCCTTCTGGACGACGTGCACGGGGATGCCGGTGATCTTGCCGTACGAGGTGAACCGGCCGTCGGGGCCGAGGACGTGCACGCGCGTGCCGGTCGCGTCGGCGATCTGGTCGGGGGTGGGGTTGGGGGTTTGCTGGAGGTCCTGCTTGGCGTTCGGTGGTGCGTCGGGGCCGAGGGTGGTGGTGATGGCGTTGACGAGGCTTTCGGTCGGGGTGTTTCCCGGCACCGGCGCGGTGGCGACGCCGTGCTTGTCGAGCATGTCCTGCTGCGCGGGGGTGACGCCGGGGGAGGTGGGGCGGTCGCGCTTGGCTGGGGCGTTGGGCAACTGGGGTTCGGGTGCGGTGGGTACGAGGACCGGCCCGCGCTCGTGCGGCCTGGTCGTCGCCTCCGTCGGGGCCTGGGGTGCGGTCGACGGCGCGCTGGTGCCGGCGGTCGAGGTGTTGGTGTGCGCCGGGGTGTCGGTATCGGTGGTCGGTGCCGACGTGTCGGCCGACCGAGTGGGCGCGTTGGCAGGTGCCGGTGGCGTGGTGGTGGCGGACGTTGGAGCCGGTGTGGTCGGGGCGGGCGTGGTGTTGGGGGTCGGTGTTGGCGGGCGTCAGGTCGACCAGCGGGATCGGCGCGTTCGGTGACTGGACGTCCTGCGTGGTGATCGGCGGTGCGGGACGCGTGCCGGACGTGGAAGCGGGTGGAGTCGCGCCGACGAAGTAGTCGCGGAGCATGGTCTGGAACGTGGGGCCGGGTTCGAAGCTGTCCCACTTGGACCGCGTCCGGTCGAATTCCCGGTTCAGCAGGTCGATGTTGGTCTGGTAGCGCGCGCTGCCGTCGGAGAACTGGTTGTACTGGCTGGGTTGGCCGAGGCGTTCGGAGAGCGCGTCGGTGATGTTGCGGGCCAGCAGCTCGGTGACGGCTTCGTCGGGGTTCAGGTTCTTGTTGTAGACGCCGCCCTGGCCGTCGCGGTGCGCGAAGGTGACGTCGCTGCCGACGGAGTGCACGTGCATGAATTCGTGGGTCAGCAGGTGCCGGATGGCGTCGGCCTTGCGCGCGGGGTCGGTGGTGAGGTCGTCGAGGTGGTCGGTGTTGAGCAGCACGTGCCCGTTGATCGCGCGTGCCGGGTTGGTGAGGGTGCTCTCGATCAGCCCGGCCCGCGTGGCGGCGACGTCGCCGTTGTGGCCGACCTTGGCTTGGGCGACCTGGTCCAGCAGGGTGTCCAGGCGTGCGACGGCGGCGGGGTTGCCGTCGTTGAGCTGCCGCAGGAAGTCGGCGGACAGGATCTCGGCGCGGACCTGCGCCGGGTCGATGCCCTGCGCGTTGAGCTGGCCGGTGGTGACGTCGGAATCGCCCCGGTCGGTCGTCTTCAACGCCGTGTCCAGCTCCTGCTGGACGGCGAAGTGCTTGGCGAACGTCTGCTGGTCCAGCTGCACGACGAGGTCGGGGTTCACGTTCGGCGTGGTGGTGATGCCGAACTCGCCGAGCTTGCCGGACAGCGCGTCGAAACCGGCCTGCACCTGCCCGATGTCGACCTGGACGCCCGCGATCCGCAGCGGCACGGGGGTGATCTGGGCGGGCAACCTGGTCAGGATGCCGTTCTTCAGGTCCGCGTCCCGGACGTTCGAGTACGGGGCCGCGGGGGTGGCGGGCGCGTTCGCCTGCGTGGCGGACGTGTCGGGTCCGGCCGGTGGTGGCGGCTGCGTGCCGGGCGGCGGTGGGGCTGCCACTTGTTGCGTGGAGGTGGTGGCCGGAGGCGGCGGGGGAGGCGGTGGCACCGCCGCTTGCTGCGTGGAGGCAGTGGCCGGTGGGGGTGGCGGTGGTGCGGGTGGGCCGGCGGGCTGGAGGTCGGCCTCGCTGTCGGCGTCGCTGTCGCTGTCGCTGTCGTTTTCGGCGTCGCTGTTGAAGTCGACTTCGACCTCGACTTCGGCGTCGCTGTCGACTTCGACTTCGACCGTGACTCCACCGTAGGTGACGGCGACGACGGCGGGTCGGGAGTCGATGTCGGGCTGCGTGCCGTGGTCGGGCGGTCGTGGCGGCGGCGTCTGGCGCGGCGAGTCCGGGTCTTGCAGGGTCGCGTGGTCGGCGTCGGGCACCATCACCTGGCTGTTGGTGGTGCGCTCGATCAGCCACAGGTGCCGCGGCTTGATCGACGGGTCGCCGTGCACACCGGTGCCCATGAGCCCGTCGTCGTTCACGACCAGGTTCGACTGGGTGTGGCCGGGCGGCAGCGGTTTGCCGTCGCTGTTGAAGATGCGGGCGTCCGGGCCGGGCGCGTCCTTGTACTCGTCCGGGAGGCCGAAGTAGTGCGCCACCTCGTGGGCGAGCACGTTCGACGAGGTCTGCGTGCCCCAGTTGAGCTGGTCGGCGTTGGTGGAGTTGGTGAGGTCGACCGTGGTGTGCGCGTCGGCGGGGTCGGTGACGAACTCGACCCTGGCGTGGAACTGGTCCCCGGACGGCAGCCGGTAGCCCTGGTTGAGCAACCGGTCGACACCCTCGACGGTCTTCTGCTGCACGGCGGCGACGTCGGCGGGCGTGAGGTTGGTGTCGGGGTTGAGGTGCACCTTGAGGGTGTATTCCTTCACCCAACTCCCGGGCGCCACCTCCATCCGGCGCACGTCGTGCTTGATGATGCCGGTCAGGGAGTCGAGGTTGTTCGCGGTGCTCGACCGCTGCACGTCGGCGCCCTCGGTGTCCACCGTGCGCACGGGCGCCTTGTCCCGCACCGGGTCCCACAGCGCCGGTGGCTGCGGGTTCTGCGGGGCGAACCAGTCCGCGGTGCGCGCGGTGTCGTGCCGCCAGGACTCGTCGGCGATGACGTCGTTGCCCCTGGCCTGCGGCGGCGGGGTGGGGTCGCCGGTCGCGGCGGTGTCGGTGGTGGGCGGGGCGGGGCGCGTTCCGGGGTTGCCTTCGTCGGCCCTGAAGTAGCTGTCGAGCATGGACTGGAAGGTGGCTTCCGCGCTGGTCCGCGGGGCGGCGTCCAGTTCGTTGTTGAGGGCGTCGACGTTGTCCTGGTAGCGGTTGCTGCCGTTTTCGTACTGGATGTACTGGATGTGCGGGTTCGGTTGGCCCGCGTCTTGCGCCTTGCGCTCGGCGAGGGCGTCGGTGATCTCGCGGGCCAGCAGTTCGGTCATCGCCTCGTCGGGGTTGATGCCCGGGTTGAACACACCTCCCTCCGAGTGCCGGTGCGCGAAGGTCCGGTCGCTGCCGATCGAGCTCGCGTGCATGAACTCGTGGGTCAGCAGGTGCTGGATGGCGTCGGCCTTGTGGTCGGGGTTCGTGGCCATGCCGTCGAGGTGGCCGGTGTTGAGCAGCACCCGGCCGTTGATGGACCGCGCCGGGTTGGAGCGGGTGTTGTCGACGAGTTCGGTCCGCTGGTTGTCGACCATGGTGGCGACCCGGTCGGGGCGGGCACCGGGTTTGGGGTCGACCTTGGCCGTGGCGACCTGGTTGAGCAGCGTGTCGAGGCGGGTCTGCGCCGCGGGGTCGTTGTTGGCGAGATTGCCCATGAAATCAGGGGACAGGATCTCGTTGAGGACGCTCTGCGGGTTGTCGATGCCGTGCTGCCTGAGCTGCGCGGGCGTGAGCTCGGAATCGTTGTTCAGGACCGCGTCGAGTTCCATCTGCACGGCGAAGTGCTTGGCGAAGGTCTGCTCGTCGAGCTGCACGACCAACGTGGAGTCCACGTTGGGGACCTTGGTGATGCCGTGGTTGTCCCGCAGGGTGTCGAACAACGCGTCGAAGCCGGCCTTGACCTGCCCGATGTCGACCTGCGTGCCCGCGATGTCCATCATCTTCGAGGGCAGCGGCTCCGGCAGCCTGCTCAGGATGCCGTCCTTGAGGGCGGTGTCGCGCTGGGTCGAGTACGGCGGCTGTGCCGGGGCGGTGGCCGCGCTCGTCTCCGCGTCGGACTGCGGCGTCACCGGGATCCCGACCACCACCGCCGCCGGCGTTGCCTGCGCGTCGGATCCCGGCGGCGGGGGTGCGGCCGGGTTCGACGACCCGGGCAGGGGCGGTGCCGGTGGTGGTGCGGTGTGGTTTCCGGCGCCGGGTGGCGGTGGTGGCGGGGGTGGCGGGGCCTGGTTGGTGAACCCGGGTAGGGGCGGTGCTGGTGGTGGTGCGGTGTGGTTTCCGGCGCCGGGCAGCGGCGGGGGTGGTGGCGGGGGTGGCGGGGTCTGGTTCGCGGACCCCGGCAGTGGGGCGGGCGGGTTGGCCTGCTGCCCGGGCGGTGGCGGGGCGACCGGCGGGGTGGGGTTCGGCGGCGCCGGTCGGGTGGCCGGCTGGTTGGTGTTGCTCGGCGGTGCGGGGTCGGCGATCGGCGGCGCGGGCCGGGTGTTCGCCGGGGCAGGCGAGGGTTGGGTGGCCGTCGCCGGAGGTGCGGTGGCGGCCGGAGGCGCGGTGTTGGTGGGTGTGGTGTTGGTCGCCGGGGGCGGGGCCACCGGCGGTGGGGTGACCGATGGCGCGGCGGGTGGTGCGGTGACCGGTGGCGTGGTGTTGGTCGGCGGCGCGGTGATCGTGGGCGGCGCCGGGCGGGTGGTTGGTGGAGTCGCGGTGTTGCTCGGTGGCGTGGTGTTCGCCGGAGCGGGTGGGGGTGGGGTGACCGATGGCGCGGCGGCGGCCGGCGGGGTGACCGTCTTGGGTGCGGTGACGTCGGTGGGAGGCGTGCTGATCGGGCTCGGCGCCGGCGGTGCGCTGATCGTCGGCTTCGGCGCCGGGGGCGGCGTCGAGGGCGAGGTGGCCGGTGCCTTGTTGATGGTGCCGTCGGTCGGTGGCTTGGGCGCGTCGAACACGCCCTTGTCCGCCCCGCCGGTGAACTTGCTCGAACGGTCCGTCGACGGGTTCGCGGCCGGAGGGGCCACAGGCGGCGGCGTGGCCACCGGGGGTGCGGCCGGTGCGCTCACCGGGGGCGCGCTTACGGGCGGCTTCGGGTTGGTCGAGGGCGGAGCGGTGGTGGTGTTCGGGGCGCTGCTCGTCGGGCTGCCGGGCGGAGGGGTGCTGACCGGCGGCGTGCTGACGGGTGTGCTGATGGTCGGCTTCGGCGCCGGGGGTGGCGTAGAGGGTGAGGTGACGGGTGCTTTGTTGATGGTGCCGTCGGTCGGTGGTTTGGGTGCGTCGAAGACGCCTTTGCCCGGTCCGCCGGTGTACTTGCTCGAACGGTCGGTGCCGCCGGCAGCGCCGGGTGCGGCGCCCGGAGCCATCGGCGCGCCGCCGGCCATCGGCGGGGACGACACCGTCGGCGAGCCGGGCAGCCCGCCACCGATGGGGCGGGACGCGGTGTTCCCGCCCGGCGCGGTGACACCGGCCACCGGGACGTTGCCCGGCGTGGGAACGCCCTTCACCGCCGGTCCGCCGGGCGAGCCCGGGGAGCCGCCGGGGGAAGCAGGGGACTTGGACCCAACCGACGCCGGGCCGGGCGTGCCGGGCAGGCCGGTGATCGGCGAGACCGGTGCACCACCGGGAGTCTTGACCCCGCCGGAACCGACCGGTCCCGGCGCACCGGGCACGCTCCTGATCGGCGAAGCGGCAGGCCCGCCGGTGGTCTTGGGGCTGCTGGGATTGGGCCCGGAAGCACCGGGAACGGTGCTGATCGGCGGCACCGCCGGCCCGCCGGGCGCCTTGACGCCGCCGGAACCGGCAGGCCCCGTAGCACCCGGCACGTTCGTGATCGGCGAGACCGGTGCACCGCCGGGCGCCTTGACCCCGCCGGTGCCGTTGGGTCCAGTGGCGCCCGGCACGTTGGTGATCGGTGTGACAGCCGGCCCACCGGGCGCCTTGATCCCGCCGGAACCGGCAGGCCCCGTCGCACCCGGCACGTTCTTGATCGGCGCGACAGCGGGACCACCGGGCGCCTTCGGCCCGCCGGTGCCGTTGGGCCCGGTAGCGCCGGGCACGTTCTTCACCGGCGTCACCGAGGGCCCACCCGGACCCTTGGGCCCGCCGGTCCCGTTCGGTCCGGTCGCACCCGGCACGTTCGTGATCGGCGCGACGGAAGGCCCGCCAGGCCCCCTCGTGCCGATCGGACCGCCGCCCGGCGAACCCGGTGGCCGCTGGGCGTTCGAGTTCGGGTCGATCTTGGTGAACTGGTCGCGGCTGAACTGGTCGTTCTGCACGTGCGTCTGGACGGTGGCCTTCAACCCCGACTGCACGTTGCCCATGGCGGTCGACGCCTTGTTCGCCTGCTCGACCGAGGCGTCGTTGGAGCTGTTCAACGCGGGCACGGCGACGATCCCGATCGGACCGAGCGCGTTCGGCCCGAGCTTGAGCCCCTGCAACCCGCCGGAGATCGCCGCCAGGCGGGACTGCAGGTCACCGGCCCGCTTCTGCAGTCCCTCCATCGAGTTCGGGTCCATGCCGAAGCCGGAGTTGCCGGTCGGCCCGCCCGGCGGCCGCGGCGGGGGTGGCGGCGGTGGCGTCGACTGACTGCCCCCCGAGGAGTTCGGGTCCGAGTTCGTGTCGACGCCGCCGCCACCACCGCGTGCCATGGCCGGTCCTCCGGTGTTCTTCTACTAGACCTGGACGGAACTGCTGGACGTACCGCCCTGGGCGGGCTGCGAGTACTGCGACTGGTACGACTCGTAGCTCGACTGCGCGGCCTCGCCCGCCGACTTGGCCTCGGTCTGCGCCTGTTCGAGGGTCGTGCCCGCCTGCTCGGCCTTGCGCGAGGCTTCCTCGGCGGCCCTGATGTCGGCCTCGTTGCCGGACGCGAACGCCCTGGCGTTGGCCTCGGCCGCCGCCGCGTTGGCCGCCGCGAAGTCCGCGTTCGCCCGCTCGTACTCGGCGTTCGCCGCCTTCGCCGCGTCGTTCTTGGCGGTCATGTCGTTCTCGGCGGCCGTGCGCCCCGGGTCGTCCTGGCCCGGGTTGTTCTTCTTGTACTCCTCGTACGCGGCCTTCGCGGCGTCGTCGGCGGGCTTGGCCGCGTCCAACGCCTCGGTGCTGGCCTTGGCCGCGTCGGCGACGTCCCGGCTCTCCCTCGCGGCGGTCTCGGCGGCCCGCGCGGCCTCCGACCGCAGCGAGTCGGCCTCGCTCTTGGCCGTCTCGTACCTCGCCATCGCGGCGTCGTACCCGGCCTGGTCGCCACGCGCGGCGGCGGCGTTGGCCTCCGCGATGGCCGACTCGACCTTGCCGTTCGCGGCGGCGGCCTTCTCCGAGGCGGCGTTGAGCGCCTCGTTGGCCTTCTTGGCCTCCTCGGCGGCCTTCGCCTCCGCCTCCTTGGCCTGCTCGTACTTCTGGTTGGCCTGCTCGGCCTTGTCGTTGGCCGCGGTGACCTTGTCGTTCTGCGCGTCCTGCGCCAGCGCCTTGTCGATCTCGCGGTCGACGCCCTTCTGCGCCTTCCACGACTCGTAGCCGACCTCGGCCACGTCGGCGATGTTCTCGAACCGGTTCCAGCCCTTGCCGACGTTCTCGGTGATCTCGTCGAGGTTCTTGATCCGGCCCATCTGCCTGGCCAGCGCCGCGGTCAGGCGGGCGATCCGGGACGCGATGTTCACGCCGAGCGCCACGGCCTTGCCGACCGCGAAGCCGATGTAGCCCGCGATGGACGCGCCGAACGTGATCACGGCGGTGGCGGCGGCGATCAGCGCGCCCGCCAGCAGCGAACCGAGCAGCTGGGCGATCAGGTCGCGGACGATGTCGCGCAGCACCGACACCAGCACGCCGCAGATCGCGACGATCTTGGCCTTCTGCTCGACGGCGTTGGCCAGGGCGTCCAGCTCCTGGCCCATCGACTCCATGTTCTTCTGGAACGCCTCCGACGACGCGCCGGTCCACCCGTCGAACGTGGCCAGCTCGCGGCGGTGGTCCTCGGCCAGCACGCGCAGCTCGGCGGCCTGCTTCTTGGTCGCCTCGACGTTGGCCTGGATCTCCTCGGGGTCGCCCATCAGCTGGTCGAGCGGTTCCTTGAGGAACGACACGTGCTCGATCAACCAGCCGATGCCCGCGCCGAGGATCGTGCCGAACGGGTCGACCGCGAGCATGGCCATGGACGACGCCGTGCCGATCGCGGCGAACGTGATGTCCAGCGCCTTCTCGGTCTCGGTCTCCGCGTCCTTGCCGATCGTGGTGATCATCTCGTCCCAGGCCGAGATGAACAGGGAGCCCTTGAACTTGTTTTCCTCGGTGATCTCGAAGCCCGGTGGCGCGTCGATCGGGGTGTCGGGGGCGGTCATCGTTCAGGGTCTCCTCGTCACCAGGGCTGGTTGTTGTCGTCCTCGTCGTCGCCGGGACGCGTGGCGCGCGCCGGTCGCGACGGCATCTGCATCTGCCTGCTCTGCGGGGCCGCGGGCGGCGGCGTCGGCGGCACGTACGCGGGCTCGGGTTCCGGCTCCGCGTAGTCGCGCTCGTCGTCCTCCTCCACCTCGTCGTCCGGGATGGCGTCGCTGACCATCCGCAGCGCCTCGGTGCCCTCGCCGAGCGGCTCGAACGCCGCCATCACCCGCTGCGCCGCCTGCTTCTGCGCGACCTTGGCCGTCTGCATGATCACGGCGGTGAGCCGGGTGGAGCCGAGCTCGGTGGCCCGGTGGCCGAGCTGGATGTTCAGCAGGCCGCCGTTCGGGCCGACCGTGATCGTCACCGCGCCGTCCGGGCTCGATGCCGTGGCCTGCGAGTTCTCGACGTTCTCCTGGAGGTCGGCCGACTTCCGCTGGAGATCGGCCAGCTTTGCCTCGAAGTTGTCGAGCCACTGCTGGGGGTCCAAGGCAACCTCCTAGGGGGGATATCGGTGCAGGCTGGAGTGCACCTGAGGTCGCCAACGCCGCCCCAACGCCCCACCAACGGGTCAACGCTGCGGGCCCCCGAACCTGATCGGCCCTCGTGATGCCGCCCGGCGACTTCACCCGGTCCACGTATTGACGGTGAGTAACCGGCTACGACGGCGGGAAGTCACCGGATCACTACGAGTGGCGGAGTCGCCCGATGGCACCAACGATTAGGTCACGTGCGGACCGGTACGTGCGCGGGTGTCATTACTACGGGGTACGGTTCGCCACTCGGAAGCCCCGACGGCCCGGCCGTCGGGATTTGTCTGCTCCTAGCCGAGCAGGGAGGGAGACGAGCCGTGCGTCGTCGAATGCGTGGCCTCGCGGTGGCCGCGATCGCGCTGACCAGCGTTCTCACGATGGCCGCGTGTGCCAAGGACACCGGTGGGAACAACACCGGGTCCGGGTCCACCAACACCGCCGAGGGCTGCAAGCTGGCTGACAAGCCGCCGGCCGCCAGCGCGACGTCCAGCGCCGCCGCGTCGAGCGAGAAGGTCGACGGCAGCGCGCTGAAGGTGGGCCTGGCCTACGACATCGGCGGTCGTGGCGACGCGTCGTTCAACGACTCCGCCGCGGCGGGCCTGGACAAGGCGAAGGCCGACTTCGGCATCGCCGAGGTCAAGGAGCTGACCGCCGCGCCGAACGAGCCGGAGGACGCCAAGCAGACCCGGCTGCGCCAGCTCGCGAGCGAGGGCTTCAACCCGATCATCGGTGTCGGCTTCGCCTACGCCGAGTCGCTGAAGGTCGTCGCGCCGGAGTTCCCGAACGTCAAGTTCGCCATCGTCGACGGCGCGGTCGAGGGCGCGGCGAACGTCACGCCGCTGCTGTTCGCCGAGGAGCAGGGCTCGTTCCTGGCCGGCGTCATCGCCGCCTACAAGTCGAAGGCCTGCCACATCGGCTTCGTCGGCGGTGTGGAGATCCCGCTGATCCAGAAGTTCGACGCGGGCTTCGCCCAGGGCGCCAAGACCGCCGCGCCGGACATCAAGATCGAGAAGAAGTACCTGACCCCGGCGGGCGACTTCACCGGTTTCCAGGACCCGACCAAGGGCCAGGAGGCCGCGACCGGCCAGATCGAGGCCGGCGCCGACGTGCTCTACCACGCCGCGGGCGCCTCGGGTAAGGGCGTGTTCTCGGCCGCGAAGGCGGGCAACGCGCTGGCCATCGGCGTCGACTCCGACCAGTACAACCAGAAGACGGTCGAGGAGTCCAAGGACGTCATCGTCTCGTCCATGCTCAAGCGCGTCGACGTCGCCGTGTACGACTTCGTCAAGGCGGTCGCGAAGAACGACCTGGCGAGCCTGCCGAAGGTGTTCGACCTGTCCGTGGACGGCGTCGGCTACTCGACCTCGGGCGGCAAGATCGACGACAACCTGAAGGCCGTCCTCGAGGGCTACAAGGCCCAGATCATCGCGGGCCAGATCGACATCAAGTCCACGCCGTAACCCCATCCGGCCTCCGGCGCACTGGGCCCTGCGAGCACCCTCGCGGGGCCTAGCGCCGCGACCGGCAGCCTCCACCGCGTCTTCCGGCGTTCAGCAGGGCGCCTCGCGGCACCGGCCCCACGCCCCCATCCGGCCAGGATGAGGACGTGGGGCCGGCACCCCGATCCACCCGTCTGACCGTCGGAACACGGGGCAGAGGCTGCCGGTCGCGGCACTCGTGCGTGGTAGCCCCGGCGCTGCCGGAGATCACACGGAGCTTCCATTGAGCACTACGACCCCTGCCGTCGTCCTGTCGGGCATCACCAAGCGCTTCCCGGGTGTCGTCGCCAACAGCGACGTGCACCTGAGCGTGCAGGTCGGCGAGGTGCACGCGCTGTGCGGTGAGAACGGCGCGGGCAAGTCCACCCTGATGAAGATCCTGTACGGGATGCAGCAGCCCGACGAGGGCACCATCGAGGTGGCCGGTGAGCAGGTCCGGTTCCGCACGCCCGCCGACGCGATCAAGGCCGGCATCGGCATGGTGCACCAGCACTTCATGCTCGCCGACAACCTGACCGTGCAGGAGAACGTCGTGCTCGGCGCGGAGTCGCGGCACGGCATCGGCGGCAAGGCGCGCAAGCGCATCCTGGAACTGGCCGAAGCGACCGGCCTGACCGTCGACCCCGGTGTGCTCGTCGAACGCCTCGGCGTGGCCGACCGGCAGCGGGTCGAGATCCTCAAGGTGCTCTACCGGGGCGCCAAGGTGATCATCCTGGACGAGCCGACCGCCGTGCTCGTGCCGCAGGAGGTGGACGAGCTGTTCGCCACCCTGCGCGGCATGAAGGAGCAGGGCTTCACGTTCCTGTTCATCTCGCACAAGCTCGACGAGGTCCGGGCGATCGCCGACTCCGTCACGATCATCCGCCGCGGCACCACGGTCGGCACCGCCGACCCGAAGGCGGTCAGCTCCCGCCAGCTGGCCGAGATGATGGTCGGCAGCGAGCTGCCCAGCCCGGAGACCCGCGAGTCCACCGTCACCGACCGCGTCGTGCTCAAGGTGGAGAGCCTGGGCCTGGTCGCGGCGGAGGGCACCCGGCCCGTGCTCGACAACATCGACCTGGTCGTGCGCGCGGGCGAGGTCGTCGGCATCGCGGGCGTCGAGGGCAACGGGCAGACCGAGCTGGTCGAGACGATCATGGGCATGCGCAAGGCGCACCACGGTCGCGTGCTGCTAGGCGACCGTGACCTGACCAAGCTGGGCACGCTGGCCCGCCGGGAAGCGGGCATCGGCTACATCCCCGAGGACCGGCACCGCCAAGGCCTGCTGCTCACGCAGCCGCTGTGGGCCAACCGCATCCTCGGCTACCAGACCCGCCGTCCCGTGTCGAAGGGCCAGTGGCTCGACCTCGCGGGCGCGAAGCAGGACACCAAGCGCATCGTCGAGGACTTCGACGTGCGCACACCGGGCATCGACGTGGCCGCCGTCGCGCTGTCCGGCGGCAACCAGCAGAAGCTCGTGGTCGGCCGCGAGCTGTCCGGCGACCCCGTGCTGCTCATCGCGTCGCACCCGACGCGCGGCGTGGACGTCGGCGCCCAGGCGCTGATCTGGGACGAGATCCGCAACGCCCGCGCCCGCGGCCTGGCCGTGCTGCTGATCTCGGCGGACCTGGACGAGCTGATCGGCCTGTCCGACACCATCCGGGTGATGCTGCGCGGCCGGCTGGTCGCGGACGCCGACCCGGCCACGGTCACCCCGGAAGACCTCGGCAGTGCGATGACGGGCGCCACGAGCGCCGAGCAGGCGTCGGAATCGGAAGGCGAGTAATGGGAATCTTGCGCGGCAAACTGCTGCCGCCCGTGCTGGCGATCCTGTTCTCCGCCCTGCTGTGCGGTATCGCGCTGGTGGTGTCCGGCGCGAACCCGCTGCAGGCGTTCGGGGTGATGTTCGCGCAGGTCGGTGAGGGCACCACCGCGGTGGACATCATCAACAGCACCGGCACCTACTACATCGCGGCGCTGGCGGTGGCGATCGGGTTCCAGATGAACCTGTTCAACATCGGCGTCGAGGGCCAGTACCGGGTCGCGGCGGTCGTCGCGGCGGTGGTCGGCGGCTCGATCGCGCTGCCACCCGGCATCCACGCCCTGGTGATCATCCTGACCGCCGCCGTCGCGGGCGCGCTGTGGGCCGCGATCCCGGCGATCCTGAAGGTGACGCGCGGCGTCAACGAGGTCATCTCCACGATCATGATGAACGGCCTGGCGCTCGGCCTGGCCGCGTACCTGATCGGCGCGGACGTGTTCGGCGAGCTGCGCGGCAATAACATCCGCACCCCGGAGATCCCGGAGAGCGGCTGGGTGCCCGGCATCTCGTTCGGCTCGTCCGGCACGGTGTTCGGCCTGGTGTTCCTGGCCGCGCTGCTGGGCATCGGCTACTGGGTGATGATGAACCGCACCCGGTTCGGCTTCGAGCTGCGGGCGTCCGGCGAGTCGTCCACGGCCGCCGCCGCGGGTGGTGTGAACGCCAAGAAGATGGTCCTGATCGCGATGCTGCTCTCCGGCGCCATCGCGGGCCTGGTCTCCATGCCGGAGATCCTGGGCCGCGACCACACCTACAACCTGAACTTCCCGGCGGGCATCGGGTTCTCCGGCATCGCGATCGCGCTGCTCGGGCGCAACCACCCGGGCGGCATCGCGTTCGGCGCGCTGCTGTGGGCGTTCTTGGACAAGTCGGGTCTCGCGCTGGACAACGTCGGCGTGTCACGGGAGATCGTGACGATCATGCAGGGCGCGATCGTGCTGTCGGTCGTCGTGGCCTACGAGGTGGTCCGCCGGTTCGAACTGGCCGCTCAACAGCGGCAGGTCGGCCGGCAGCTCGGAACGGTGGATGCGGCATGAGCGAGCTTGCGAGCGAATCATTCAACACTGCGTACCGTGCTCTGTCGCCGACGAGCTCTAGCGAGGAGGCGGCATGAGTACTTCCTTGATGAACCCTTCCGAGGCTCCCGCCACCGTTCCGCCGCCGCGCAAGGCGCGTCGGATCCCCGGCTGGGCCATCGGCGCCTTGGGCGTGGCCGGCGCGGTCGTGCTGCTGTCGACCACGTCCTACCTGACCGACGTGCCGCAGTTGACGTCCACCGGCACCATCCAGACCGCCGTGCGGCTCGCGTTGCCGATCCTCCTGGCCGCTCTCGGTGGCCTCTGGGCGGAACGCGCGGGCGTGGTGAACATCGGCCTCGAAGGCATGATGATCATGGGCACGTGGGGTGCGGCCTGGGCCGGCTACCAGTGGGGCCCGTGGGCGGCGCTGGTCGCGGCGGCCGTGTTCGGCGCCCTGGGCGGCCTCCTGCACGCCATCGCCACGGTGACGTTCGGCGTGAACCACATCGTGTCCGGCGTCGCGATCAACCTGCTCGGCGCCGGTCTGACCAAGTACCTGTCCACGCTGATCTTCTTCCCCCTGTCGAACAACCCCCGCGAATCACCCGCGGTGCCGAAGTTCGACACCTACTCGGCCTCCGGCCTGTCCGACTGGCTGGGCGAACTCGAAGCACAGCAACGAGTGGGCCTGTCCGACGTCGCCGGCATCCTGCGCGGCCTGGTCACCGGCGTCTCCCCGCTCACCATGCTCGCGATCCTGCTGGTGATCGGCAGCTACCTGGTGCTCTGGCGGACCCGGTTCGGCCTGCGCCTGCGGTCGTGCGGCGAGAACCCGGTCGCCGCGGAGTCCCTCGGCGTCAACGTCTACTGGTACAAGTACGTCGCCGTGATCGGCTCCGGCGCGCTGGCCGGCATCGGCGGCGCGGCCCTCGTGCTCAACCCCGGCCAGCCCGGCTACCTGGAAGGCCAGACCAACGGCCGCGGCTTCATCGGCCTCGCCGCCATGATCTTCGGCAACTGGCGCCCCGGCGGCCTCCTGGGCGGCGCGGCCCTGTTCGGCTACGCCGACGGCCTGCAACTGCGCTCGGGCGGCAAGACGTTCCTCGCCCTGGTCTACGGCGCCGTCCTGCTGCTCGTGGTCATCGTGATCTGGCAGCTCATCCGCCGCCGCTGGTTCGCCGCCGCGTTCGGCATCCTGGCCGCCGGCCTGCTGTACGCGGTGTACTACTCGGTGGACGAGGTGCCCAGCGAGCTGACCACCTACGCGCCGCACCTGGTCACCCTGATCGTCCTCGCGGTCGCCTCCCAGCGATTGCGCATGCCCGCGGCGGACGGCGTGGTGTACCGCCGTGGTTGACGTCGACTGGGACCTGCTGCGGACCCGCGCCGTCGAGGCCGCCCAGTCCGCCTACTGCCCCTACTCGGGACTCCGGGTAGGGGCGGCGGCCCTGTGCGACGACGGCCGGATCGTCGTCGGCTGCAACGTGGAGAACGCCGCCTACGGCGTCGGCCTGTGCGCCGAGTGCACGCTCGCCGGCCAGTTCGTGCTCACCGGCGGCGGCAGGCTCGTCGCCCTGGCCTGCCGCAGCGGCGCGGGTGAGCTGCTGATGCCGTGCGGCCGGTGCCGCCAGGTGATCTACGAACTCGGCGGCGCACCGTGCCTGATCGACACCCCGTCCGGCATCCTGCCGATGAGCAGGGTCCTGCCGGACGCCTTCGGTCCGGAGGACCTGCCATGACCCACACCGCAGTGGACGTGATCCAGGCCAAGCGCGACGGCCACCGCCTGACCGACGACCAGATCGACTGGGTCGTCGACGCCTACACCAACGGCGTCGTGGCCGACGAGCAGATGTCGGCGCTCGCCATGGCCATCTTCCTCAACGGCATGGACTCCACCGAGACCGCGCGTTGGACCAGGGCCATGGTCGACTCCGGCGAGAAGCTGACCCTGGACGTCGGCCGCCCCACCGTCGACAAGCACTCCACCGGCGGCGTCGGCGACAAGATCACCCTGCCCCTCGCACCCCTCGTCGCCGCCTGCGGTGCCGCCGTACCCCAGCTCTCGGGCCGGGGCCTCGGTCACACCGGCGGCACCCTGGACAAGCTGGAGTCCATCCCCGGCTGGCGCGCCCAGCTCTCGGTGGACGAGGTTGTGGCCCAACTGCGCTCGGTGGGTGCGGTCATCTGCGCTGCCACCACCGGCCTCGCCCCCGCCGACAAGAAGCTCTACGCGCTGCGCGACGTGACCGCCACCGTCGAGTCGATCCCGCTGATCGCCTCGTCGATCATGTCCAAGAAGATCGCCGAGGGCGCCGAAGCCCTGGTCCTGGACGTCAAGTTCGGCTCGGGCGCGTTCATGAAGTCCCCGGATCAAGCCCGCGCCCTGGCCACCGCCCTGGTCTCCATCGGCACCGACCACGGCCTCCGCGTCTCGGCACTGCTCACCGACATGTCCGTCCCCTTGGGCAACGCGGTGGGCAACGCCGTCGAGGTCGCCGAATCCGTCGAAGTCCTCCGCGGCGGCGGCCCGCGGGACGTCATCGACCTGACCATCGCCCTGGCCGACGAAATGCTGTCCCGCGCGGGCATCACCGCATCCCCCCGCGACGTCCTCGCCTCCGGCGAAGCCTACGAAACCTGGGCCAGGATGATCCGCGCCCAAGGCGGCGACCCGGACGCCCCCCTCCCCACCGCCAAGCACAAACACCTCGTCACCGCCCCCGCCGACGGCTACCTGACGACCCTCGACGCCTACGCCGTGGGCGTCGCCGCCTGGCGCCTGGGCGCCGGCCGCGCCCGCAAGGAAGACCCGGTCCAACCGGCCGCCGGCATCCTCTGCCTGGCCAAACCGGGCGACCGGCTCACCAAGGACCAACCCCTCCTCGAACTGCACACCGACACTCCCGACGCCATCCCCGCAGCCCTGCAATCCCTCACCAACGGCTACGAAATCGGCGACACCCCACCCCCGACCACCCCACTGATCCTCGACACCATCCGCGGCTGACCCCGACTTCTGTCGGACCCCCTCGGTAAAATCACGACAAGGGATCCCCTTGCCGGGGACCCCTGCGCAGCACGACCCGCCGCGGCCTCCCTCTCCTCCACTGGCACGCACGCCCTTCCTCACAAAGGAGGGCTTCGTGTCATCCCGCCGACCTGGCTTTGCCCTACCGCACGTGTCAAGGGGAGCGCGTCCAGCTCTGCCTGCTACTTCACCGTGGCCTCGCGCTCCCTTGACACGTGTGGTAGCCCGGAGGGAGGTCGGTGGGATGGCACGGAGTCCGGACCCACCAACCCAGCCGGAGTTCCCGACACAACCAGACCCCGAACGGGGCCGGTGGATGTCATCCTGCTGATCTGCCCGTCCGGCGAGGACGCTTTTAAGCTCTAATCTTTCGCTCTTCCCCCCGCACACCAAAAACCCGGCCCGCACCAGCGGACCGGGCTTCTTGGTACCTACGATCAGGCGCCCTCGGCCGTCAGGTCGTCATCGTCCACGTTCCGGTTGTCACCCGGCTTGGGCCCGTTCTTCCGGGTCCGCCGCTGCGGCCGCGGCAACGCGGTGGGCGGCGGGGGCGGGGTCGGCGAGCCCCCACCGAGGATCAGCTCGGCGAACGTGGCCATCGCCTCGTCCAGCTGACCACCGATGCGCAGCTCCGACTCCTGGTTGCTCTTGCGCACCAACCCGGCCAGCGAGTCCACGTCCGGCCGCGTCGACAGCGTGCCCTCGACCTTGGCGATGCCCTGCTCCACGACGCCCGACAGCTCGCCGAGCCGGGCCGCGAAGTCGTCCTCCACCGAGTCGAGCCGGGTCGCCATGGTGTCCAGCCGCGACGTCACCTGCTCCAAGCGCTGCGCCAGCGCCTCCAACCGGTCGGTCGAGTCGACCTGGTCGCGGGTCTCGTCCAGCGCCGCGTGCAGCGCCTCGCGCGCCTCGTCCAGCTTGCCCGTCAACGTGCTGCGCGTGTCCGCCAGCGACGCCGTCAACGTCTCGCGCGTCTCGCTGATCCCCGCGTGCAGCCCGTCGCGCGTGCTGTTGATGTTGTCGCGCGTCTCGTCCAACCGCACGTTCAAGCCGTTCGCGGACTCGGTGACCGACCGCTGCAACGCCTCGCGCGTGCCGTCGAGGTGCTCGTGCACGCCCTCGTCGACCTCGTCCAGCCGACCGCGCAGCGCGGCCTCCAGCGCCTCGATCCGCTCCCGCAGCGGCCCGGTCACCGCGGCCGGCACCTGGTCGACCTTGCCGTCCTGCTTGTCCAGGTGGCCGTCGAGGTCGTCGATGCGCTTGTGGATGTGGGAGAGCTTGTCCTCCAGGCCGTCCATCCGCCCGGCGACGCCCTCGAACCGGCCCGCCACCCCGTCGAGCCGACCGTCGAGCTGCGCGAACGGCTTGGCGAGCTTGTCGACCAGGCCTTCGACGGCCCGCCCGATGCTCTGCACCGCGTTGTCCTGCGCCTCCAGCCTGGACAGCGCCTCGTCCAGCCGTTCGGCCAGCACGCTGACCTCGGTCCGGTCGGGCAGCTCGGACAGGCGCTTGCGAACGGAACCCAGCGATTCGAGCGGGGACATCCGCGCGTGGATCTCGTCCAGTGCGTCGAAGATCTGCTGCTGTTCGCTCTCACGGATCTCCGCGGCGCGCGTGAGCATGTTGCGCATCCGATCGAAGGACATCGTGGAGTTGCTGTTCTCGTTCACGGCTCGGGTGCCTTCGTCCAGGGGAGGGGAGACCTCCGGGAGCCTAACCAGGTTGGGCCGGTGGGCAGTAGCGCCCCCCGACCGGAACCGCCTGGATCGACCTTGCGTGTACTCCGTTGGAGTGACCGTCGCCGACCCTACCTCAAGGTAACCGGCAGCGCGCCTGTGACTGCTCCGCGTGAGCATCCGCCGTGTGAGTGACTAAGGTCGGGCTACCAGTAGCGCAAAGTTCTGCATCACGACTGCACAACGGCTTGAGTGCGGCGATTGCGGCACCCGACCGAGTGGTTCTGGACACACCCGGTGACACCGGGGCGATCATACCGCGTCATGATCATCCCAGGTCGGAACGACACGGCGTGTCGCCGGTATACGGTACGGCCATGTCCACCCCGCTTACCGAGGAGAACCTTCGCCGCGCGCCGAAGGTCCTCCTGCACGACCACCTCGACGGTGGCCTCCGCCCTCAGACCGTGATCGAGCTCGCCGACGCCTGCGGGCACCAGGGCCTGCCCACCACCGACCCGGTCGCGCTCGGCGAGTGGTTCCGCGACAACGCCAACTCCGGCTCGCTGGTCCGCTACCTGGAGGGCTTCGCGCACACGTGCGGCGTCATGCAGGACGAGGCCGCGCTGGTGCGGGTCGCTTCCGAAGCCGTGCAGGACCTGGCCGCGGACGGCGTCGTGTACGCGGAGATCCGCTACGCGCCCGAGCTGTTCACCGACAAGGGCCTGACCATGGAGCAGGCCGTCGAGGCGGTGCAGGAGGGCTTCCGCCAGGGTGAGGCGGCGTCCGGCGGCCGCATCAAGGTCGGCACGCTGCTGTGCGCGATGCGCCAGAACGACGGCTGGCAGCGCATCGCCGACCTGGTCGTCCGCTACCGGGACGCGGGCGTGGTCGGCTTCGACATCGCGGGGCCCGAGGCGGGGTTCCCGCCCAGCAAGGAGCTGTCCGCGTTCGAGTACCTGCGGCAGCAGAACGCGCACTTCACCATCCACGCCGCCGAGGCCGCGGGCGCGGAGTCGGCGTGGGAGGCCGTGCAGCTCGCGGGCGCGGAGCGGTTGGGCCACGGTGTGCGGCTGGCCGAGGACATCAAGGGCGACGAGGTGGGCCACCTGGCCGCGTACGTCCGTGACCGGCGCATCGCGCTGGAGATGTGCCCGACGTCGAACGTGCACACCGGCGCGGTGGCCTCGCTCGCCGAGCACCCGATCAAGCACATGCACGACCTCGGCTTCCGGGTCACCGTGAACACCGACAACCGGCTGATGAGCATGGTGTCCATGACCGGCGAGTTCGCCACCGTGGTCGAGAACTTCGGCTTCGGCTGGGACGACCTGCGCAAGTTCACCGTCAACGCCGCGAAGGGCGCCTTCATCTCGCACGACGAGCGCCGCGCGCTCATCCAGGACGTCATCGAGCCGGCTTACGCCGCTCTCGCGCAGCAGCAGTAGCAGCCCCACACAGAACAGAGGTCGCGGGCTCCGATGGCTGCCCGCGACCTCTGCTGCTCGGTACCGCTCCTCCGTGCCTAGTGCACCTTGAGCCGGTCCTCGAACGCCGCCACCAGCGTCCGCCACGCCGACTGCTCGTCGTCGAACGGCGCGCTGGGCGCCAGCCGCGTCGGGTCCGGCTTGAGCACGTACGACACCAGCCACCCCAGCCGCTCGGACTGGTTCAGCGCCACCTTCACGGTGTCGTCGTTCGCCCACTCGCCGGTGTCCTCCAGCAGTTCGACCACGAGGTCGAGCTGGGTGGGGTCGATGGCGTCCGGGCCGTCGGCGATGTCCTCGTCCAGGCCGGTGAGCACGTAGACGTTGTCCGGGTCGACCTCGACCTCCAGGTCGCCGCCGGTCGCCTTGGTGACCAGCTCGCCCCAGGTCGACACCTCGGCCAGGTCGTTGTCGTCGGCCTCGACGATGAACCGGGCCAACGCGCGCGGCGAGGTGAACACGTCGATCTTGCCCTTGCGGCCGAGGAACACCGGCTGGTCGTCGAGGTAGCAGCGCAGCGTGTAGTACTCGCCCGCGCCGCTGATGATCTTGATCGGGTCGATGCCGACCTCACCCCAGAAGCCGACCGGCTCGTCGCCGTCCTCGTCGTCCTCGTCCGCCGAGGCCGAGGCCGCCGCGGCGGCGTTGGCCTCCTCGAACTCGGCCAGCTCGTCCTGCGCGGCCTTGAGCGCGGTCTCGTCGACCTCCGGCGTGGTCACGACCTCGTCGATCGCGTCCAGCACCTCGTCCCACTTCTCCGCGACGACCTGGGAGATCTCGGTCCACAGCGCCTGACCCTCGCGGCCGGTGAACGGCAGCGTGCCCTGCGGCAGCAGCGCGAAGCCCTCCGCCGAGTCCAGGATCTCGTGGACCTTCTCCAGCTCGCAGACGTCCGCCAGCGACCGCACGATCGAGATCACGTCGGCCAGCTCGCCGATGACCCACGTGTCGGGCTCCTCGGCGACCAGCTCGGGCACGCCGACCAGGTCGAACTGGTGGTTGTCGTCCGGCGACAGCTCACCGACCGACAGCGCGGGCACCACGTGCCACGCCGGGTGGTCGGTCAGGTCGTGCTCTTCGGTCTTGCGCACGAACGCCGCCAGGTGCGCGGCATCGGGGAACGCGTACAGGTCCTCCTCGTGGCCGAGGAAGGCTTCCCACTCCTCGCCCTCTTCCCGCCAGCGCGGGGCCCACAGGGTGACCACATCACCCTGGGTGAGCCCCAGCTCGATCGGGACGATGTCCTGTGCCATCCGACCTCCCGGTCACGCCATGCCCCTTTGCGATGCGGGGCAAGAGTACGGGGTCGATCAGGCGCTACTGCCGTTGACCACGGAAAGGGTCCGCGAAGTAGTCGTCGTCGTCCGTTTCCTCGGGTTGGGGGCGAGCCGCGGCGCGGCCCTTCACCTGGCCCGCCCACGGCGGCCGGTGCGCCCCCGGCGCTTCCTCCGGGGCCGTGACCAGGGGCTGAGGCGCCTGCACCCCCTGCACGCCCTGCGCGGTCTTGAAGGGCGGCGGTCCGGCGAACGCCTCCACCGCCATGGCCAGGCCGTCGCCCAACGACTTGGCCAGCTCGTTGTAGCTCTTCTGCACGGCCGCGTCCGTCGCCAGCCGCGCCGTCTCCGCGACCAGCCTGCCGACCGCGTCCGGTCCCTGCGCCAACGCGTTCGGGTGCAGGTCGAGCGCCTTCAGCTCACCCGTCGCGGTCGCGGTGGCGCGGGCCAGGCGGGTCGGGTGCTCGGCGCTGCCGGTGGTCCGGGCCAGCACTTCGGTCAGCCCTTCGGCCGCCGCGAGCCGCTGTTCGGTCGCGAGTCCCCGCTCCTGCGTCACCGCGAACCCCTCAGGTACGTGCCGTCGTAACCGCCGAAGTCGTCGTCGTCCGGCCCGCGCTCGAAGCCGATCTCGGCCAACGCCCGCACCGCCGCCGGGTCGGCCACGCGTTCCACCGTCCGGTGCAGGCGCGTGGCCGCGTCCCGGGAAGCCCGCGCCGACACGCGCAGGATCTCGTCCGCCAACGCCCTCGGCCCCATGTTCAACGCCGACGGCGACACGCGCACTTCCCGCGGCGGCCCGCCGGGTGCGGTGACGACCGTGACCGCGCCGTCGGGTGACGACGCCCGGCCGAGCACCGGTCCGGTGCGCGCCGCGTGCTCGGCGACCTGCCGCTGGGTGTCGGCGACCCGCTGGGCCGCCCGCTGCGTCTCGTCCACGTCCTCAGCCCGTCGGTCGGTAGAAGCCCATGAAGCCCATGCCGCTGTTGCTCGTGCGGATGGGGTTGACCTGCACCGGGTCGCCCGCCTCCACCATCTGCCCGTTGCCGATCACCATGGCCACGTGGCCGTCCCAGACGACCAGGTCGCCGGGCAGCAGCTGGCCCGGCGGCACGGACGCGCCCATGGCCTGTGACGACGCGGGCCGCGGGATGTCGAACCCGGCGCCCGCGTACGCCCACTGGGTCAGACCGCTGCAGTCGGTGCCCTGGGGCGGGTTCGCACCGCCCCAGACGTACGGGGTGCCCAGGGCGGACAACGCGTTGCGCACGGCACGTGCGGCGGTCTCGTTGGGCGCTTCGGCGGAGCTGCCGTCGGGCAGGTTCACACCGACGCCGGTGCCGGGCTGCGGCGGGATGGCCACCGGCAGGCGCGGTCCGACGGCATCACCGCCGCCACCGCCGCCACCGCCGCTGCCCCCGCCACCGCTGCCTCCGCCCCCACCGCCGCTGCCGCCCCCGCTGCCTCCACCACCGCCGCTGGACGACGAAGACCCGCCGCTGTCGCCCGCGGACGACGTGGACGTCGTGCCACCGCTCTCGGCACCCAACGGGTCGCCGATCCCGGCGAAGTCCGGCTTCGGCAACGCCTGCAACCGCCCGACCACGGCGGTCAGCTCGCCGCGCACCTTCTCCAGCTCCTGACCGGTCTTGCCCTCGTACTCGCGGGCTTTCGCGGTCACCTCCGCCGCCACCGCGAGCACCGCGCCGATCCCGCCGAACACCCCGGCCGCGACCGCCGCCGCCAGCCGGGGCCACGCCCAGCCGGTGAACTCGTCGATCAGCCCCTGGATCGCGGTCTTGCCGGCGTTCACCGCGTTCACCGCCGTGGTGGCCGCCTGCTGGGTGGCCGTCGCGTTGCGCGCCAACGTGCCCACGCCGCCCGAGAACGCGGTGACGCGTGCCTGGAACGCGTTCGCCTTCTCGCCGTACCAGTCGCTCATCGCGGTGTTCGCCGCGCCCGTGTGCCTGCCGTCGAGCTCGGTCAACGCCGTGGCCGCCCGCCCGAACGCCTCCGCCGCGCTCGTCGCGCCGCCGGTGTCACCCTCCAGCTCGGCCAGGTGGTCCTTCATCGGCTGGACCAGAGCCGCCAGGAAACCGCCGACGTCCACGTCAGACCTGCGCTGCCCGGCCGAGGTCGGCGCTGTTGCGCGCCTCCTGCTCCCGGTACGCCTGGCCGGTCTTCCGCACCTCTGCGCCGAACGCCGACAGCGCGGCCGAAGCGGCGGCCGCACCGTCCACTTGGGCCTGTGCCGCGCTCTGGAACGCCGCGCCGAGGCCGACCTCGTCGCCGATCTTGCCGAAGCTGCCCGCGGCCAACGACGTCGTGCCCGCCAACGTGGACGTGCCGACCGCCCCGACCTCGCTCGCCAGACCCGCCGCCGTGCTGCCGTACGCCGACAGCGCCGCGGTGTCGACGCCGAAACCCCGTTCCACCCTCGTCCCCCTCTTGGTGCCGTGCGACGGCGATCCTGCCCCATCCGCCGGCCGGTCGTGCGGCGTTCGGCCAGATCCTGCCCCGATGAGCGGTACCGACGGCGGTGCCGTCACCTGATCATGTGCAGGTGGGTGTTTTGCGCCATTGGGAACGGATTGTGGCGTGGCTGGACGACCACGCCCCCTTGACCGGTTCGGCGTTCGTGCCCCCTGAGGACGGCGCCGCGGTCGAGGCGTTGGCGGTTGCCAGCGGGCTGGAGCCGCCCGCCGAGCTGCGCGCGTGGTGGGCCGTCTGCGGCGGGACCGCCGACCTGGCGTTCGCCGAGGTGCTGCCGCCGTTCTACACGCCCCTCGGCCCGTCCAACGCGCTGCGGTCGTGGCGGTTGAAGGAGCGGTTCTGGCCCGCGGACCTCGGCACCGAGGCGGGCACGCCGACGAAGGGCTTCCACCCGATGTGGCTGCCGATCGCGTTCGACGGGTGCGGTGACGCGTTGGCGCTGGACCTGCGGCCGGGCGTGCTGTCGGGGTGCGTGGTCGAGTGGGACCGCGAGGCGGGCGAGATGCTCAAGCCCGAGTGGACCAGCCTGGACGAGATGCTGGACCAGGTCGCCACGGCCCTGGAGCACCGCAGCCGGCTCGGCCACTGCGAGCCGCTGGTCACCACCGACGGCCGGTTGGGCTGGTGCACGAACTGACCGACCGCTCGCCCGAACGCCCGATCCCGCGGCGCCGATCTCCGGTAAGATGAGTAGTCGCAGCTCAGAGCACTCGCGGGAGGTGGCATGGCGGACGTCCACGATGTTGCCGCGGCCGTGCTCGACGCCACCGGGCCCGAGTCGCCGATGAAGCTGCAGAAGCTGCTCTACTACGCGCAGGCGTGGCACCTGGCCCGCTACGACGAGCCCCTGTTCAACGCCCGCATCGAGGCGTGGCGGCGAGGTCCGGTCGTGCCCGAGGTCTACTTCCGCCACCAGGGCCGGTCGGAGGTGTGTGCCTGGGAAGAGGGCGACCCGGGTGGGCTGACCGAACGCGAGCGCGGCGTCGTGCGGTCGGTGGTCGAGCGGTACGGCCACTTCAGCAGGCACGAGCTGAGCGACATGGCGCACGACGAGGAGCCGTGGCGGGCGGCGCGGGGCGACCTGCCGGAGTCCGAACCCAGCAGCACGCCCCTGTCGCACGCGGTCATGGCGCGGTACTTCCGCCGCCTCACCAGCGACCCCGACTCGGCGGTGGCCGAGGCGGTCGCGAACGTCCGGCTCGAAGGTCAGGACGTGTCCGAGGACGCGGTGCGCGCGGCCAGGCAGGTCGCCGCCGGCCGGTTGGGCGCCGACGACGCCGTGGCCCGGCGGATCGAGGCGTTGCTGTCGAGGCGTTGCTGAAGTCGTGAACCGCCGGTTGTGAACACCGAGGACCCGTACGTCGATCCCGGTTCCGGAGTGCTGGTCAACCTCCTCGGTGTGACCGATGCCGACGTCCTGCGACAGATCGAGGCCGAAGTCGTCGTCCTGCGCGACGCGGAGCTGAAGGTCACCACCCTGCCGGGTCGGTTCGACCTGGCGCACCTGAGCGCGTTCCACCGCCGCCTGTTCGGTGACGTCTACCCGTGGGCCGGTGAGCTGCGGCGGGTGGACATCGCGCGGACGTCGTTGTTCGCGCACTGGCGGCACGTCGAGTCCTACGGCGATTACCTGTTCGGCCGGCTCCGCGAGGAGCGGCACCTCGCCGACCTGGGGCGCGAGGTGTTCCTCGACCGGTTCGCCCACCACTTCGCCGAGGTCAACGCGCTGCACCCGTTCCGGGAGGGCAACGGCCGCGCGCAGCGCGCGTTCTTCTGGCAACTGGCGCTGCACGCGGGGTGGCGGGTCGACTTCGCCGCGCTGGACGTGGACAAGTTCCACCGGGCCTGCCGGGAGAGCATGACCGGCGGCAGCGACACGTTGCGCGAGCTGTTCGACGGGGTGACCGGTCCGGCCTGAGCCACCCACCCGATGGGGTGATCGAAAATGCCGATCCGCGCGCGTTGATGTTTCGTGTCAGGCAGCCTGTACCCGCCGTCAGGAGCCTGACATGCGCAACGGTCGTGTTCGGATGGGTCGCGCGGCGGCCGTCGGGTTGGCGGCGCTGGCCGCGGCAGCGGTCATCTCCCAGGCGCCCGCCGTCGGCGTGACCGCGGTGCTGAACCCGCTGCGCCCGGTCGCGCCGGACGACGTGTACGCCGATCCGAGCCACGGGTTCCTCGTGCTGATCGAGGGTGACGCCGAACTGCACGACAACGAGACCGAGGGGCCGGTCGCGGTCGGCGGTGACGTCCGGTTCACCGACTACCGGGTGGGCCTCAACCACGCGGGCACGTACGTGCTGGACGGGGACACGGCGCCGACCAGCCTGGTGGTCGGCGGCCAGGCCGACTTCGCAGGCAGCGGCACCGGCACGTTGACCGTGCTGAACAACTCCTACGCCAAGATCGGCGACCTGGCGAACGCGGACGTGCTGCCCTCCGGCGGGGTGACGCACATCGTGCCGAACGGCGCGGCGGTGGGGAGTGTGCCCGCGGTGCGGGTGAACACCTCCCAGTCCGCCGAGTCGGTCGCCGGGCCGCACGGGTTCGACTTCGCGTCCCTGTTCGCCACCTACCGGGACATCAACGCGGACCTGTTCGCGTGCCCGTCAACGGTCGTGCTGCGGGACCAGAACGGCCAGGGGACGTGGAACGGGACCGACCCCAACGCCACCATCGGGCTCGTGCCGGGGCAGAACGTGCTCACGCTGACCGCTGCGCAGTTGGACACCCTCGACAACATCAACCCGGTCAACGGGATGCTGCAGCCGAGCGACAGAGCCTGGTTGATCATCAACGTGGTGGTCGACGGCGACTACGCGTTCTCGCCGCCGCAGGTGAGCTGGCAGGGCAACGAGCCGTCGCAGCACGTGCTGTGGAACTTCACCACCTCGGGCACCATCACGCTGCCGGCCGGGTCGCCCACGGTGTGGGGCACGATCTACGCGCCGAACGCCGCGCTGGTCGACCTCAGCGCGTCCAACATCGAGGGCGCGGTCGTGGCGCGGACGGCGATCATGGGCGGGGTCTCCAACGGCGGTGAGATCCACTACGCGCCGTTCGACAACATCGCGACGACCTGCGAAACAGTCACGACGACCACGACCACCACGACCACCACCACCACGGAGCCGACCACCACCACGACCGCGCCGACCACCACGACCCCGGCGACCACCACCACGACTTCCGGTGCGGTGGTGCCGTCGACCACGTCGACCACCGCCGTGGACGGGATCGGCGGTGACACGGGTCCGGTCGTGCCCGGCCCCGACACGCCGCTCGCCACCACCGGCGCGCCGGTCACCGGCTTCCTGGTGCTGGGCGGCTCCCTGCTGCTGATCGGCGCGGGTGCCCTGGTGCTGACCAGGCGTCGCGCAATCCGCTCCACCAAGTGACGCAGATCACGTCGGATTGAGAACCGTTCTCCGCGCTCCGGCGTCTTGCCGGATGTGAACGAGGAGCAGTTGGTCCGCGCGGTGGCCCGTGGCGACCGCGCGGCCTTCGAGGAGCTCTACCGCCGCACGTCGCCGTGGCTGGCCGTGCGCCTGCGCCGCCGGTGCGCCGACGAGCAGGTCGTCGCCGAGGTCATGCAGGAGACGTACCTGGCCGTGTGGCGGGCGGCGGGGTCGTTCGCGGGCGCGGCGGTCGACGGCACGGCGGTCGGGTGGCTGTGGACGATCGCGGCACGGCGGCTGGTCGACGCGTTCCGCCGGCGTGCGCACCAGGCGGTGCCGCTGCCGGTGGCCGGTGCCGCGCCCGCCGCCGAGGACGAGGTGCTGGCGGGCGCGTTGAGCGACGACGTCGGCGGCGCGTTGCGCGACCTGGCACCCGAGCTGCGGCAGGTGTTGCAGGCGATGGTGCTGGACGGGCTGACCGTGCGGGAGACCGCCGTGCTGCTCGGGGTGCCCGAGGGCACCGTGAAGACCCGCGCCCGGCGGGCCCGGATCGCGATGCGGGAGGCACTGTCATGAGCGAGCACCCGACGGCCGACTCGATCGCCCGGTACGCGTCCGGTGCCGACCTGCCCGCCGACGTGCTGTGGGCGGTCGAGGCGCACCTGGAGACGTGCCAGACGTGCCGGCTGCGCTTGGCCGACGTGGCTCCGCCGCAGGTCACGGCGTTGACGGCGGCGGTGTGGGCGGAGTTGGCGCCGACCGGGACACCGGCACGCCGACGCCATCGGCTCGCGCGGTGGGCCACGCCGTCGGTGCTGCCGTGGCTGGCGATGACGGCCTCCGTCGTGCTGGCGGCGCCGGCGTTGGACGGGCTGCTGCCCGCCGCCTCGTCGTCGGCCGCGGTGCTGCTGATCGCGCCCATCGTGCCCGTGCTGGGGGTGGCCGCGGCCTGGTCGCGTGGCATGGACCCGGCTTACGAGCTGGTCGCGTCCACGGCTCGGGCCGGGCTGCAGCTCGTGCTGCGGCGGACGTTCGCGGTGCTGGTGGTCGTGCTGCCCGCGTTGTTGTTGGGCGGTTGGCAGGTGGGCGCGTCGCCCGCGTACTGGCTGCTGCCGTGCCTCGGCGTCACGGCGGTGACGCTCGCGCTCGGCGGTGTCATCGGGGTGCGCCGGGCCGCGGTCGCCACCGCCGCCGCGTGGGCGTCGCTGGTGATCGGACCGGCGGTGGTCGTCGGTGACGTGCCCGGTGCGCTGGCACCGGGTGCGGCGCCGGTCTGGGCGGCGGTGTTCGTCGGGGGCGCCGCCGCCGTGTTCTTCAGGTCCGCGGCCTACGCGCGGCTGTGATGGAGGGAAGGCTCATGGCACGTGCGGTGAGCGCGGCGGAAGTCGCGCCGACGGGGTACGCCTGGCAGGTCGAGGCGAAGCAGTTGCGGGTGCGCGCGGGCCGGACGATGGCGGTGGACGGGCTCGACCTGCGGCTGGGCCGCGGCGTGCACGGGCTGCTCGGGCCGAACGGCGCGGGCAAGACCACGCTGATCCGGTCGCTGGCGACCGTGCTGCGGCCCGCGTCCGGGACGTTGGAGGTGCTGGGCGAGCCGGTGTCCGGGCGGGTCGACCTGCGCCGGGTGCGCCGCGCGCTCGGCTACCTGCCGCAGGACTTCGGCTACTACAAGCGGTTCACCGTGCGCGAGTTCGTCGAGTACATGGCGTGGCTCAAGGAGATGCCCAAGCGGGACGTCCCCGGCGCGGTGCAGCGGGCCGTCGAACGGGTCGGGCTGGCCGACCGCGCCGACTCGAAGCTGAAGGCGCTGTCCGGCGGCATGGTCCGGCGGGCGGGCATCGCGCAGGCGATCGTGAACGACCCCGAGGTGCTGCTGCTGGACGAGCCGACCGCCGGGCTGGACCCCGGTCAACGCGTCCGCTTCCGGGAGTTGTTGCAGGAGTTGGGTTCCGACTCGTGCGTGGTCGTGTCGACGCACCTGGTCGAGGACGTCGCGGCGGCGTGCACCGACGTGGTGCTGATCAACAAGGGCCGGCTGGTGTTCCAGGGCACACCCGACGACCTGGCCGCCGCGGGCGGGGCGGACGACGTCGGCGACAGCCCGTTGGAGCGCGGCTACTCGGCCGTGCTCGGTGGGGCGGGTGAGTGGTGAGGATCCTCGGTATCGAGCTGAGGCGGACCGCGGCGCTGGTGCTCGGCGTGCTGACGGTGGTCGTCGTGGTGGGCATGCTGCAGTGGGGTCCGTCGATGAAGAACAGCGCCGCGTGGTCGCGGCAGTGGTCGACGATGGCCGAGTGGGTCCGGTTCATGCTCATGATCGCCTGGCCGCTGGTGCTGGGCGGCGGTGCGGTGCAGGGCCTGCGGGACCGGCGGTCCGGCGTGGACGAGCTGTTCGGCTCCACGCCGCGGCCCCGTGCCCACCGGGTCGCGTGGACGCTCGGCGCGGTGGCGACGGCGCTGGTCGCGGCGTACGCGGTGGTGCTCGTGGTCGGCGCGGCGCAGGTCGTGTCGGCGACGGACTACTTCCACCTCGCCTGGCTGCCGGTCACGGTGGTGGGCGTGGTCGCGCTGGTCGGGGCCGCGGCGCTGGGCATGGGGCTGGCCAGGCTCGTGCCGTCGGTGTTGACGCCGCCGCTGCTGGCGGTCGGTGGGTTGGCGCTGATGTCGCTCGGCCTCGGGCCCGAGCAGGCGGAGCTGGGCTGGACGCTGCTGCTGCCGTCGCTGCCGATGCCGGTGACCGTGTACGCCTCCGTGCCGGCGGCGGTGAGCGCCGTGCAGCTGCTGTGGTTCGCTGCGCTGGCGGTGACGGGGTTCCTGCTGGTGCTGCGGCGGTGGGCGGCGGTGCTGCCCGTGCTGGTGGCCGGTGCGGTCGCGGTGCCGTTGATGCCCATGTCGGCCGCGGCGCGGGACGAGGTGGCGGCGGAGCTGGTGTGCGTCGAGCGGTTGTGCCTGACACGGGCGCACGAGCACGAGCGGGCGGCGTTGGCGGGGCCCGCGCGGGAGGCGTTGCGGCTGCTGGCGAAGCTGCCGTCTCCGCCGACGTCGGTGCGGGAGGTGCCCGCGGCGGTGCGGGGTGAGCCGGAGCGCGGTCCGGAGTCGACGGAAGCGGTGTGGGTCAACCTGGACGACTTCACGTACTTCCGCCGTGAGCCGCCGACAGCCGAGCAGGTGACGGCGTACCTGGTGGCCGGCGCGGGCACGCGGACCTGCTATGGCGACCGCATCCCCCGCGAGGTGAGCCGCGAGGTGGCGGCGCGCACGGTGATGACGGCGTGGCTGACCGGCCGCGTGGAGCCGCTGCCGTCGTTCCGCGCGTGGTTGGGCGAGGAGATCGACGCGTTGACCGAGCGGGCGTGGGCGCACCTGCGCGCGATGCCCGAGGCCGACCAGGCGGTCAGGGTCCAGGCGGCCCGCGAGGTGCAGGCCGCGTGCGCGGGCGACGCCCTGACCACCCTCACCGGGGGTGCCGCGTGACGGCGCGCTGGTTGCTGCTCTACGCGCGATCGAGGCAGGTCCCGGCCTCGGCGGCGGCCGTCGTGACGGGCCTGGCCGCCCTGGCCTCGCTGGACGGCGGCCCGCACGTGGCCGCGTTCGGAGCGGCGCTGGGCACGGCCGCCGTCGCCACCGGCTTCGGCGGGCACGACCTGGCGCTCGACCGCACCGCCGCGTTCGGCTGGCCACCCCGCCGCGCCGCGCACCTGCTCCTCGGCGGCGCGGTTGTGACCGCACTCCTCCTCGCCACCGGGCCGGTCGCCGGGGACGCCTTCGTGCTCCGTGACGTCGTCGGCCTCGGTGGTCTGGCGGCGCTGGCCGCGGTGGTCCTCGGCGCACGTGCCGCCTGGACGTTGCCGGTCGGCTGGACCGGCGTCACGCTCGTCATCCCACCCGCCGACGACCACTGGCTCAGTTTGCTGACGTGGCCGGTGCAGCCGACCAGCACGACCTCGGCCACGGTCACCGCGGTCGTGCTGGGTTGCACCGGCTTGCTCGCCTACGCCTGGCTCGGCTGCCGCCGTTAGACCCCGATCGGGTGCCAGACCGTCTTCGTCTCCAGGAACGCCCGCAACCTGGCCAAGCCCGGCTCACCGGTGAAGTCCTCCGCCGGACGCGCCCGCAGCACGCGTTTCACCGTCCCCGCCGCCGCGCGCTCCAAGTCCGCTCGCGTCGACTCCGGCGCACCGGTCAGGTCCAGCGCGTTCACGTCCGCGTGTGACGCGAGCCAAGGCGCGATCTCCGCCGTCCGCCCGGTCAGCACGTTCACCACGCCACCGGGCAGGTCGGACGTCGCCAGCACCTCCGACAGCGTCACCGCGGGCAACGGCCGGTCCTGCGAGGTCACGACCACCGCCGTGTTGCCGGTCGCGATCACCGGCGCCACCACGCTGATCAACCCCAGCAGCGACGACTCCTGCGGCGCGAGCACCGCCACCACACCCGTCGGCTCCGGCACCGAGAACGAGAAGTACGGCCCCGCCACCGGGTTCGACGCGCCCAGCACCGTGGCCACCTTGTCGGTCCACCCCGCGTACCAGACCCACCGGTCGATCGCCGCGTCCACCAGCGACTGCGCCTTCTTCGCCGTGACGCCCTCACAAGCCGCGACCTCGGCGGCGAACTGCTCCCGCCGCCCCTCCAGCACCTCGGCCACCCGGAACAGCACCTGTCCCCGGTTGTACGCCGTCGCACCCGACCAGCCCGGGAACGCCTTGCGCGCCGCCGCCACCGCGTCCCGGGCGTCCTTGCGCGAACCCTGCGCCGCGTTGGCCAGGAACCCGCCCTTGGCGTCGACCACCGGGTAGGACCGGCCCGACTCCGAGCGCGGGAACGCGCCGCCGATGTACAGCTTGTACGTCTTGGTGACCGCGATCCGATTCTCAGACATCGAGGTAGGCCTCCAGCCCGGTGCGGCCGCCCTCGCGGCCGAAGCCCGACTCCTGGTAGCCGCCGAACGGGGCGGTCGGGTCGAAGCGGTTGAACGTGTTGGCCCACACCACGCCGGCGCGCATCTTCTGCGCCGCCCACAGGATGCGCGACCCCTTCTCGGTCCAGATGCCGGCCGACAGCCCGTACGGCGTGTTGTTCGCCTTGGCCACGGCCTCGTCCGGCGTGCGGAACGTCAGCACCGACAGCACCGGACCGAAGATCTCCTCGCGCGCGATCCGCATCGCCTGCGACACGTTGGAGAACACCGTCGGCGCGAAGTAGAAACCCTTGTCCGGCAACGGGCACGCGGACGTCCAGCGCTCGGCGCCCTCGGCGTCGCCCGACTCGACCAGCTCCTGGATCTTGGTCAGCTGCTCGCGCGAGTTGATCGCGCCGACGTCGGTGTTCTTGTCCAACGGGTCGCCGACGCGCAGCGTGGACACGCGCACGCGCAGCTTCTCCAGCAGCTCGTCGGCCACCGACTCCTGCACCAGTAGCCGCGAGCCCGCGCAGCACACGTGACCCTGGTTGAAGAAGATGCCGTTGACGATGCCCTCGACCGCCTGGTCCAGCGGCGCGTCGTCGAACACGATGTTCGCCGCCTTGCCGCCCAGCTCCAGGGTGAGCCTGCGGCCGGTGCCCGCCAGCTGCCGCTGGATGATCTTGCCGACTTCGGTGGACCCGGTGAACGCGACCTTGTCCACGTCCGGGTGCGACACGACGGCCGCGCCGACGTCACCCGCCCCGGCGAGGATGTTCACCACACCGGGTGGCAGGTCGGCTTGTTGGATGATCTCCGCCAGCACCAGCGCGGTCAGCGGCGTCGTCTCGGCGGGCTTGATCACCACCGTGTTGCCGGTCGCCAGCGCGGGCGCGATCTTCCACGCCGCCATCAGCAGCGGGAAGTTCCACGGGATGACCTGGCCGACCACGCCGAGCGGCCGGGGGTCGGGGCCGTAGCCCGCGTAGCCGAGCTTGTCCGCCCAGCCCGCGTGGTAGAAGAAGTGCGCGGCGGCCGTGGGCACGTCCACGTCCCGCGATTCCTTGATCGGCTTGCCGTTGTCCAGCGACTCCAGCACCGCCAGCTCCCGCGCGCGCTCCTGGATCAGGCGGGCGATGCGGAAGATGTACTTGGCGCGCTCGGCGCCGGGCATCTTGCCCCAGACGCGCTCGTAGGCGCGGCGGGCGGCCTTGACCGCCTTGTCGACGTCCGCCGACGCGGCCGTGGAGACCTCGGCGAGCACTTCCTCCGTGCCGGGGTTGACCGTCTTCAGCGGCTCACCGGCGCCCTCGACGAACTGGCCGTCGATGAACATCCGGTAGTTCGGCTTGAGGTTCGCGATGTCCCGCGATTCGGGCGCGGGCGCGTATTCCCACATGTCAGTCCACCGTCACGTAATCGGGGCCGCTGTAGTGGCCGGCCAACTGGGTGCGCCGCTGCATCAGCAGGTCGTTGAGCAGCGTGGAGGCACCGAAGCGGAACAGGGTCGGGGTCAGCCACTCCGGTCCCGCGACCTCGTGCACCGCGACCAGGTACTTGATCGCGTCCTTGGTCGTGCGGATGCCACCGGCGGGCTTCACACCCCGGAGTTCGCCCGTCTGGGTGTGCCAGTCACGGACGGCTTGCAGCATCACGTGCGTGACGGGCAGCGTCGCCGCGGGGGAGACCTTGCCGGTGGACGTCTTGATGAAGTCGCCGCCCGCGAGCAGGGCGAGCCAGGACGCGCGGCGCACGTTGTCGTAGGTCGCGAGCTCGCCGGTCTCCAGGATGACCTTGAGGTGCGCGTCCCCGCAGGCGTGCTTGACCTGCACGATCTCGTCGAACACCTGCCCGTACCGACCGGACAGGAACGCGCCCCGGTCGATCACCATGTCGATCTCGGTGGCGCCCGCGTCGACGGCGTAGGCGGTGTCCTCCAGCTTCACCTTCAGGCTCGACCGGCCGGACGGGAACGCGGTGGCGACGCTGGCGATGTCGATGCCGGTGCCCCGCAGCTCCTCGACCGCCGTCTCGACCATGTCCGGGTACACGCAGACGGCGGCGACCCTGGGCACGTCCGGGTGATCGGGATCGGGCCGCCGCGCCTTCGCCGCGAGTGACCTCACCTTGCCGCGGGTGTCGGCACCTTCCAGCGTGGTCAGGTCGACCATGGAGATGGCGGTGTCGATGGCCCACTGCTTCGAGGCCTTCTTGACGCTGCGGGTGCCCAAACCGGCCGCGCGCTGTTCGACGCCGACCTGGTCCACACCGGGCAGTCCGTGCAGGAACCGGCGCAGCGACGCGTCGTCGCGGACGGCGTCCGCGAGCGCCGGGGGCAACGACGGCGATGTCGATGGAGCAGCCATGCCGCCGAGTCTAGGCGGAATGGGACGGCCGTCCTAAGTGAGCGACTTCGGCCTGGTCAGGCGCGGTGAGGGTCCGAGGACGCGGCACTCTTCCAAGGCTTTGCGAGCCGCAGCCGAGAGGTGTGCTCACCCCACCCGCAAGGGCTTCGTGACCTCGTCCTCGACGGCCCACTCACGCCTGCCCAGCGGCCGGGTCACCTCGTCCTCCACCGCCAGCTCGGGCGCGGCTTGAGCCGCCGTTCCGGTCCGCTTCAGCTTCTGCCAAGGCAGCCGTGCCCCCGCCAGCGCCGTGATCACGGACTGGATCACCACCAGGTACATGAGCTGCCGGTACACCACCGGCTGCAACACCACCGCCCACAACGGCCGCAGGCTCTCCCGGTCCAACCGGAACGCGATGACGGCCGGCACGAGTTGCAGCACCAGGAACCCCAGCCACGCCGCCGCGCCGCGCACCGGGTCGGTGAACAGGCTGAGCAGCGCGAACACGTCGATCACCGGCGCCAGCACCGGCAGCACGACCTGGTACAGCGCCAAGTACGGCAGCCCGCGCCGACCCAGCCGCCCGCCCAGCCCCCGCTCCCGCACCGCACCCCGGTGCTTCCACATCGCCTGCAACGTCCCGTAGCACCACCGGTACCGCTGCCGCCACAGCTGGCCCAGCGTGGCCGGTGCCTCGGTCCACGCCCGCGCCGTCTCCCGGTACGTGACCGCCCACCCGGCCCGCTCCAGCGCCATCGTCAGGTCGGTGTCCTCGGCGAGCGTGTCCTCCGGCACCCCGCCCACCTGCCGCAACGCGCTGAGCCGGAACCCGCCGACCGCACCGGGCACGGTCGGCATGCACTCCATCACGTCGTACATCCGCCGGTCGAGGTTGAAGCCGATCACGTACTCGATGTGCTGCCACCGCCCCAGCAGCCCACCCCGGTTGCCGACCTTCGCGTTGCCCGACACCGCGCCCACGTCCGGATCGGCGAACGGTTCCACCAGCTCGGCCACGGTGTCCGGCTCCAGCACCGTGTCGCCGTCCACCATCACCACCAGCTCGGTCCGGCAGTGCCGCAGACCGGTGTTCAGCGCCGCCGCCTTGCCCGCGTTCGCCTGCCGGATCAACGTCACCCCGGGCAGGTCCAACGCCCGCACGACCTCGCTGGTCCGGTCCGTCGAACCGTCGTCCACCACGATCACCCGCACGTCGGCCGTGCTCGCGAGGGTCGTGCGCAACGTCGCCTCGATCCCCGCCTCCTCGTTGTACGCGGGCACCAGCACCGTCACGGGCTGCCGGGGCAGCCGCCGCACGTGCCTGCCGACCTTGCGCGAACGACGCGCGTGGACCCCGGTCGTGCCCAACAACAACGCCGCCCGCAGCAACGCCAACACACTCGACACCACGACCAGCCACGTCATCAGCGACGTCGTCGCGGCAGCCGCACGCACGGCCAGCGACACCGCCGTCCCCTCGGCCCGCTCCACGAACCCCGCCGACCGCGCCACCGGCACGCCCAACGCCTCACCGGCCGTCCGGAACTGCCGCCCCTCCGCCCGCAGCTTCGGGATCGCCACCTCCAACGCCGCCACGGTCTGCGACCGGTCACCGCCGCCGTCGTGCGCCAGCACCACCGCGCCGCGCTGGTCGGACGGCATGGCGGCGACGATCGCGTTTACGCCCGGGTTGCGCCAGTCCTGCGTGTCGTGGGTCGACAGCAGCACCAAGTACCCCGCAGCCACCATCCGCTCGACCGACGCCAGGTCCTCGTCGTCCACCGCGTCGGGGCTCGCCGAGTACGGCGGGCGCACCAGCGTGCTCGCCCGGCCCGTCGAAGCGGCCACCACGAGCTGCGTCTGCCCGAGCTCCAACGCCGTCCGCGCCTCGCCGACCGTGCCGAGGTCGACGTGCGTGAACGTGTGCAGCCCCACCTCGTGGCCCTCGTCGGCCATCCGTTCCACCAGGTCCGGGTGCTGCGCCGCGGCGACCCCGGTGACGAAGAACGTCGCCTTGACGTCGTTGCGCCGCAGCACGTCGAGCACCTGCGGCGTCCACCGCGGGTCCGGGCCGTCGTCGAACGTCAGCACCACCGTGCCGTCGGGCACCGAGCGTGACGTCAGCCCGTTGCCGTCCGTGCCGATCAACGGCCCACCGGCGCGCACCGACTCGGGCACGCGGTCCGCCGGTCCGGCCGTCGGTGCCTCGCCCTGGCCGACCCGCTGCACCACCAGCAGGTCCAGCAGCAACAACCCCAGCAGCACCACCAGCGACAACGCCAACAACAGCCAGTGCGCTCGCGGTGACGGCAGGTGTGCGCGCATCAGCCCCTGCCGGCGGACGTCGGCCGGTTCGAGGCGCCCGGTGGCGGTTCGGTGCGACGACCCTGGGTCTTCGTCGTCGTGGCCTTGGGCGGTTCCACCGCGGTGGTGGTCGTCCGGCGCTCGACGGTGGTCGTGGTGGTCGCGCGCACCGGGAGTTCAGTGGTCGTCGGCACCGGCGTGGTCGTGGCGACGACCGGCGGCGGCTCCTCCTCCGGCACGGGGAGCAGCGACGACCGGTTCACCGGGCCGCCCGCCAGCGCGACGGCGAGCAGCGTCAAGTAGGCGAGCACGCACACCACGGCCGTGCCGATGACGATGCGCAGGACCCACCGGCGGCGGCCGGACGGGTCGACGAACACTGGGCTGGACATTCGCGGCTTCGCAGGGTGGGCGGTCGGCGGGGACGCCGAAGGGTAGCGCTCCACCGTGCCCGGTACTAGCCCTCCAGCTCGTCGTACTTGCGACCCTTGATCTTCTTCTTTTTCGGCCGCTTCACCTCGACCGCGCCCATCATCGCGAAACCCGTGATGCGCACGACCGGTCCGCCGGGGATCGTCGGCGCGCCCTTGTGCGTCGAGTCCTCGAACGCGCCCATGAAACCGACGCCGTCGACCCGGACGGTGATGTCCTCCGGCACGATGATCTCCACCGCGCCCATGAGCGCGTAGGCGTTGATCGTCGTCTCGCCCTCCGCGAAGCGCGCCCGGGTCAGGTCAAGCTCGACACCGCCCATGAACGCCACCGCGGTGTGCGTGGTCGGCACGACCCACTCGCCCCGCCGTTCCACCCCCGACCAGAACGCGAACGAGACCGTGGAGCCGGGCGTACCGCCGATGCGGTTGGCCGGGAGGTTCTGCTGCAGCGGCATGGGCATGACCGAAGGGCCGGCGACGCCGAGGTCGGCGGTCAACGGCACCAGCTCGCCGTAGGTCTTGGCCGCGTACACCGCGGCCAGGCGTTCGTCCAGCTCGTGCAGGTCGAGCCTGCCTTCGCCGTGTGCCTGTTGGAGCACCTGGGCGACCTTCTCGCGGTCGGCGTCCGAGGCACGCATCTGACGGGGGTCCGGCACCAGCTCGTCGCTCACACGGGTGAGTCTAGGAGAGGTTGTTCACGTTCCTGTCGCGACGAGCACGAGTTCACCGGAATTCTGGTCCAGGTAGGCCGACGCGTGCCAGCGCTCGTGGTCGAACGCGGCGTCCAGCGCGTCCCCGGTCAGGAACGGTCCGTCCGGCAGCCTCCCGCGCATGCCCTCCACCACGTCCGGCGACTTGCCCTGGTCGGTCGGCGCGTACGCGGACCGGACCCGCTCGACGTCCGCCGCCGACAGCGTGACGACCGCGTCGATCCAGTACGTGGACGGCCCGGGCACGTCAGCGCGCCCGAACGTGCCGGACATCCACCGTGCCGCCGAGGGTGTTCCCAGCACCGGGAAGCGCTGCACGAGCGGCTCCAAATCGGTCCGCAGCTCACCGGTCCCCGACTTCACCGCCGGCTCCTGCTCCTGACCCTGGCACCCGACCAACACCAGTGCCGCCAGGAGTGCGACCACCACCTTCACCGGACGAAGACCGAGTGGCTGCTGCGGCTGCTCTTGCGCCAGTTCACCTCGGTGCAACCCATCGGGTGCTCCTCCTCGAGGAAGTGCTGGTGCTCTCGCTCTCCGCGGAACGGGACTCGGCTGGTCATCGCATTCCGGCAGCCGCGTCACGTCGGTTGACGCACCGGCAGCCCCGCCGCGCGGTAGATGTCGTCCACGGCCCGCATCGTGGCCACCGCGTCATCCGCCGTCGTCGGGAACGGTTTGCCGTGCAGCACCGCGTCGGCGAACGCCTTCAGCTGGTACTCGTACGACGGCCGCCGGTCGAACCGCTCGACCCGGCGGTGGCCGTTCAGCTTGACCGTGAGCCGGTGCCCCATCTGCGGCGCGAAGGGGTTGAACACGCGCATCTCACCGTTGGCGCCCAACACCTTCGCCGACAAGCGCAGCACCGAGCGCGACCACATCGACGCCACCACTGTCCCGGTGTGCCCGGCCGGGAACTTCAGCTCCGCCCGCATCGCCCGGTCGACGCCGTCACCCCTCAGCAACGCCCGCGCCGACTTCACCTCCGGCTCGCCACCGAGGTATCTGACCATGTTCACCGCGTAACAACCGGCGTCCATCAACGCCCCACCGGCCAACTCCAGCGAGTACCGGATGTCCCTGAACCGCGGCAACGGGAACGCCAGCCGGGCGTCTACATGCCGCAGTTCACCCAGCTCCGCGACCACTTCCGGCAGCCGCAACGCCAGCGGGTGATACCGGTAGTGGAACGCCTCCATCACCACCAGCCCGCTGCTCTTCGCCGCCGCCGCGACCTGCGCCGCCTCGTCCGCGTTGGCCGCGAACGGCTTCTCGCACAACACGTGCTTCCCCGCCGCCAACGCCGCCAACGCCCACTTCCCGTGCAACCCGTTGGGCAGCGGGATGTAGACGGCATCCACCCCGGGATCGTCCAACAGCTCTTCGTACGACCCGTGCACCCGCGGAATCCCGTACCGGTCCGCGAACTTCCGCGCCCGCCCGAACTCCCGCGCCGCCACCGCCGAAACCTCTACCGACGCCACCGCCCGCCCCGGCCGAACCACCGCCGCCGGCACGATCCGCGCCGCCCCAAGCACCCCGATCCGAACGTGGTCGGTCATGTCAGGACGTTACCCCCGGAACGAGCCCGGGAATCCCCATGTCGTCGGGCATCTTCCTGATCTCCGGCACGTAGGGGTCCAACTCGCCCTCCTCGAACCGACTCAACTTGACCGCCCACCACAAGATGTCGCTCAGATCGCCCACGACTCGGTAGTGCCCATCCGGCAGCAGCACAGCCCACCCATCGCTCGCGATGATCAGTTTGGCCAACTCCACCCCGTCCACCGTCCAGATCCGGGTCGTCCCGTCGTCCGACGCGGTGGCGATGTGCTTGCCGTCCGGCGAGAAGGCCACACCCCGCACCCACCCCGTGTGACCCTCCAGCACGGCAAGTTGACGGCCGGACGTGGTGGCCCACACCCGGGCGGTCCCGTCGTCCCCACCAGTGACGACGCTGCCCCCGTCGGGGGAGAAGGCGACCGCGAGCACCCAGTCGCCGTGACCGCCCAAGATCGCGACGGTCTTTCCGCGACGCGTCCAGACGCGAGCTGTTCCGTCATCGGAACCCGTGGTGAGGTACTTGCCGTCCGCGGAGAAGGCCACCGCGACGATCACCGAGTGGTGGCTTCGGTAGGTGGTCACCAGCCGGCCGGAGGCGGTCCAGACGTAGGCGTTCCCGTCCCACGACCCTGTTGCGATGTGCTTGCCGTCCGGTGCGAATGCCACCGCCTGGGCCGCCTGACTCGGTCCTCGGAGCACGGTGACCATCGAACCTCCGGCGACGGGCCAGACGTGCGTGGTGCCGTCCAACGCGCAACTGGCGACGCGCTTGCCGTCGGGCGCGAACGCGAACGTGGTCACCAGGCTGTGGTGACCGTCGTACTCGATTCGCAGGTCACCGTCGCGAGTCCACACGCTCACGCCCTTCCCGCCGTACCGGGCCCCGGCGACGAGTCTGCCGTTCGGGGCGACCACCACCGAGCCCCTGAAACCCGGTGGCATGAGGGCGGTTGCTCCGGTGCTGGTCCACAGGTGCGCGGTCATGCCGGAAGCGGTGACGGCGGCGCCGTCGGAGGAGAACGCCACGGCGTTCACGGAAGCCGTGAGGCCGCCCCGCTCGCCGATCTGAACGCCGTCCACGGTCGAGAACACGACTTGGCCGTAGGACGCGGTGGCCACCTCGGACGCGTCCGGGGAGAAGGCCGCGGACCTGAGGTCCAGGCCCGAGTCGTGGCTGATCGTCGCCGTTCGAACTCCGTCGGCGGTCCAGATGGCGGCCGTGCAGTCCTGGGAAACCGTCACGATGTGCTCGCCATCCGGCGAATAGGCCACCGCGGTGACGATGCCGGTGTGGTGGCGCAGGGTGGCGACCACGGTGCCGCCGACAGTCCAGATCCTCGCCGTGCGGTCGTGGGAGCCGGTGACCACGTGGCGGCTGTCGGCGGAGAACGCGACGCCGGACAGCCGGTCCGTGTGGCCGCTGAGCGTGGTGAACAGGGCTCCGTCGACGGTCCAGAGACAGGCGGTGCCGTCGGCCGACGCGGTGGCGACGAGCCGACCGTTCGGTGCGAACGCCACGGCCTCCACCAGGTCTTCGTGTCCTCGGAGCACCGACCGCTGGTCCGGCCCGTACCAGATCCGTGCGGTCAGGTCGTAGCCGCCGGTGACCAGGAGCCGGCCGTCGGGCGAGAACGCCACGGACAGCACGCCGTTCGTGTGACCATCCAGGACCGCGAACACCGTGCCGTCGAGGCCCCACACTCGTGCGGTGCCATCGTCGGACGCCGACGCGAAGTACCTGCCTGTCGGCGAGAACGCGACGTCGTTGACCGTGCCGGTATGGCCGTGCACGGTCCGGAGCGGCTTGCGGGTCGCCACGTCGACCAGTTCGACGGCCCAGCCGCGCGCCAACGCCACGAGCTTGCCGTCCGGGGAGTAGGCGACGGCGTGGATGGTACCGGCGGCGATCTGGACCGAGGCGTCGTCACGGCCGACGACGGTCGCGTGCGCGAGTTCCCACTGCGATCTGACCCCCTTCACGCCGAGCAGCACCGCACCACGCCAGTCGCTGCCGTCCAGCCGCGCACCGCTCAGGTCGCCACCGGTCATGCGGACGTCCCGCAGGTCCGCGCCGCTGAGGTCCGCACCCGCCAGGTTCATGTCCGTCCACCGCTGCCCGCGCAGGTCGGCGTGCCTGACGCTGACCCCGCTCAGGCTCAACGACGACATGTCCTGGGCGCGCAGGTCCATGTCGTCCAAGTCGACCAAGGCCTCCGGCACACCCAGCCGTCGGCGCACGGCCAGCGCGTTCTGCCGGACCACCTCGGCCGCACCCGGCCGGCTCACCACCTGCCGGGCCCACTCACGGGCCGCGTCGTGCCCGGCGAGGTCGCAGAAGAAGTCCACCATCAGTTGCGACATGAGCCTGCTCATCACGTCGGACACGTCACCGGTCCGCACCCGCTCCGCCGCCGCGTTGGCGACCAGCCACTCCATCACCGACTGGTGCACGAAGCCGAAGCCGTCATCGACGTTCACCAGCAGCGTTCCCGAGCCGACCGCGTGCGCCGCCTGCACCGTCGAGTAGCCCCGTTCGACCAGCTCGGTCAACGTCTGGGTGACCGTCTCACCGAGGTCGGACGCCTGCACGGTCGACGCGGTGCCCGCCCACAGCCGCAACGCCAGCACGGTGCACACCCGCAGGCGTTCCTGCTGGTCCAGCGACCGCAGCCCGGACCGGTGCCGCTGCCGGTTCGCCTCGTGCAGCAGCCAGAAGTCGACCAGTTCCCGGTACAGCTCGGCGGCGCTGATGCGGCCCTGCTCCTGCCGCACCTGCCGCAGCCGCTGCTCGTCCAGGTCGGCGATGAACGCCAGCATCCGCGGGTTGCGGGACAACCCGAGCAGGTCGTGCACCTCGCGGAGCAGGTCGAACCGGCGCGTGGCCTGCTCGGCGTCACCCTGGTAGTGCCGGGTCAGGAAGTCGAGGATCTGCTCGTCGGTGAAGTCCTCCAGCACCACCACGCGGCTGGCGCTCATCGCGGCGACCTGGTCACCCAGCGCGGTGAGCACCTGGTTGGGCGAGCGGAAGTGCTGGCTGCGGCTGGTCAGCACCACCTTCGCCCGGTCGCTCACGGCGACCAGCAGCGTGCGCAGGTACTCGGCGGCGTTGTCGTAGCCGACCCGCAGCTCCAACTCGTCGAAGCCGTCGAACAGCAGCGCCAACCGGCCGCTGCTGATCATGTACCGGAGCTTGACCACGTCCAGCGCCTCGACGCCCTCGCGCACCAGGTGCTGGGTGAGCAGCTCGTCCAGCGTCGGCGCCTTCTCCAGGCTGCGCAGCTCGACCAGCACCGGCGACACGTTGCCCAGCCGCGACCGCAGCTCCCGGGCCAGCTGCCGGAGCAGGAACGACTTGCCGCGCCCGAACTCGCCCAACACCATCACGAACCGCGCCGTGCCCGGCGACAACCAGTCCAGCACCTGGTCCAGCAGGTCCGACCGGACGTCACCCGGGCCGCGCCTGGTCAGCTCGCGGAACCGCTGCGGCACGTACAGGGCGGCCGGGTAGACCGGGTCGTCGGCCAGCCGCGCCTGCTGGCGGTTCTCCTGCACCCGCAGGTCGAGCAACCCCTGGTAGTCGACCCAGCTGCGCAGCCGGATGCCCAGGCTCAACGCCCGCGCGACGAGTTCCGCCGGCGCGGGCCCGCCACCGTGCACCAGCTCCGACTGCACCGACCGGTCGTGCTCGGCGAACCGCACGTGCACGTCCCGGGCGAACCGCTCCACGGCGTCCTCCGTGACGTCGCCCGCGACCACGAACACCGGCCACTGCTCGACGCCGCCGCCGGAGGTCGGCTTGGTGACGCGCAGGTACTCGTTCTCCCGGTACGGCGTCACGGTCGCGGTCGGGTGGCTGATCCGCGTCGCCTCCTCGACCCGGTCGAAGAACGAGTCCGACCCGACCGGCAGGTGGACCTGCTTCTCCTCGCGCCGCGGCGTGCCGGTGGCGAAGGTCTTCGTCACCCCGACCCAGGTCGCCGGGTGCGTGGCGCGCCAGTCGGAGCCGGTCGGGCTGACCCGCGTGTCACCGAGCCACCGGCCCCGCGTGGGCTCGAACCGCCTGGCGTGCCGGGTGTAGCCGTTCGTCGTGAACGACACCAGTTCGTACGACCCGGCGTCCGGGGTGCCGGTCAGCAGGTGGTTCACGAGCTGCGGCCGGACCAGCTCCCGCTCCACGCCGGACGTGGGCCGGTTGACCACGCCGAGCCGCAGCCAGCCCTTGGCCCGGTACCGCTCCAGGTGCGCGGCGAACCGGCGCAGCTGTTCCGCGTCGACCTCCGGCGTGCCGCTGTCGAGGTGGCTGTCGGCGACGGTCGAGTTCAGGCCCGCCACGGCCACGCGCAGGTCCGGCACGGTGAAGAACGTCCAGAACTCGTCCGGCGTGAAGGTGGCGCCCACGTCCCGGTAGTACCGGTCGAACGCGTCGCCGTACTGCTTCCACTTGCGCCAGTACGGCTTCACCGGGTCGCGCTGCTCGGCTTCCATGTCCAGGAAGTAGGCGCGGCAGGCGACCAGGTTCACGTCGTGAGTCCCCGGCACGACCACCACCCGGTCGCGGGACAGCTCGACCGCTTCGGCCAGGGCGTCCAGGAAGGTGACGGCGTGGTCGAACTCGGTGCGCAGGCCGCGTTCGGTGAGGTCGCCCGCGAGGACGAGCAGGTCGGCACGCAGGCCCTCTTCGGCGGCCAGGTGGTCGAGGTCTTCGTGCAGCGCCGTGAGCAGGTGGTCGCGGTCGCCGTCGCCGCCGAACCGGGTGCCCGCCAGGTGCACGACGTTGAGCCGGTCCAACCCGCCCTCGTCACCGCGGCGGCGCCGGTCCAGCGCGGTGGGCCAGCTCAGCCGCAGCAGGTCGGCGGTGATCGCGTAGCTGTCGGGGGTGGCCCGCCCCGCCGTGGCGATGATGCCGACGACGCGGCCCGTGACCGGGTCCCACACCGGGCTGCCGCTGTAGCCGGGCTGGACCTGGAGCGCGGACTTGCCGTCCAGCTGCAGGTAGCCGTTGCCGACCTGGCCGCGGACGACCGCGCGCACCCAGGCGCCGTCCGGGCGGGCGGGCTTGTCGGGGTAGCCGAAGACGTCGACCTCGTGGCCGGGACCGGGGAGCGTGGTGATCAGCTTGGCCGGGGTGACGTCCGGTGGCGCGTCCTCGGCCAGTTCGACACCGGCGACGTCCTGACCGGGCGCGCCTTCGCGGGGTGGCGGTGGGACCCACTGGCGGACGTGCGCGCGGATCGTGGCACGGCCGGGGAAGTCGACCAGCACGGGTTCGTCGGGCTGCTCGCCGTTCAGCTTGTCGCGTCCCGCGGCCAGGTTGACCACGTGCGCGCAGGTGAGCACTGCGCGCGGGCCGACGAGGACCCCGGCTCCGACGGTCCGGCCGGCCGTGTCGGTGAAGCGGACGACGGAGGTGGGTAACGAGCCGTCGGGCATCGGTTAGACCTACCACATACTGTTCGACCATGGACGTCCTCGTTGTCGATCACCCACTGGCCAGGGCGCGGCTGACCACCATGCGTGACGCCCGCACCGACAACGCGGCGTTCCGCGCCGCGCTGCACGAGCTGACCGTGATGCTGGTGTACGAGGCCACGCGCGACCTGCCCGTGGCCGAGGAGCGGGTGCACACGCCCGTCGCCCGCACCACCGGCTACCGCTTGGCGAACCCGCCGCTGCTCGTGCCCGTGCTGCGGGCCGGTCTGGGCATGGCCGACCAGGCGCACAAGCTGATCCCGGACGCACAGATGGGTTTCGTCGGCTTGGCGCGTGACGAGGAGACCCTGCAGCCGACCCCGTACATGGAATCGCTGCCCGACTCCCTGGCCGGTCGGCCCGTCTTCGTGCTGGACCCGATGCTCGCCACCGGCGGTTCGATGGCTTACACGATCCGGCTGCTGACCGACCGCGGCGCCACCGACGTGACCGCGATCTGCACCCTGGCGGCACCCGAGGGCATCAAGCACCTGGAGGACTCGGGCCTGCCCGTCCGCCTGATCACCGCCAGCATCGACGAGCGCCTGAACGACTCGGGCTTCATCGTCCCCGGCCTGGGCGACGCCGGCGACCGCCAATACGGCGCCGTCCACTGACCCCGAATCCCGCGTGTCCTACGTTCGCGTCCCGCGTGTCCTACGTTCCGGTACCCCGAGTTGAACACTCAGAACACGGCCCGCCGTCCCGAATGTTCAACTCGGGGTACGCGAACGTAGGACACGCCCGTTCTGAACGTGGGACACGCGGGACCTGGAGGTACGACTCTCGGGGTTAGGTGAGGTCGGTGCGGTGGTCGGTGGCCCAGGTGGCGAGGGTGCGGCCCGGGTGGCCCGTGACGGTGGTGAAGTCGGGGGTGACCGAGGCCGGTTCCTCGGCGTGCTGGGCCATGTAGCCGAGAAGGTATTCGGCGACGTCGTAGGGCAGGCCCTCGTCGCGGATCAGGGACGCGCGGGCCTGGCCGTAGGTCAGGCGTTCGAAGGCGATCGGACGGCCCAGGCCACGCCCGATGGCCGCGGCCTGTTCCACGTGCGTCAAAGCCTCCGGCCCGCTCAACGTGTACGCCTTGCCCGCGTGCCCGTCGTGCCGCAACGCGTGCACCGCCACTTCGGCCACGTCGGCCTCGTGCACCGGCGCGCCGACCGACTCCGGGAACGGCGCCCGCACCACGTTCTCCGCCTTGATCGTCCGCGCCCAGATCAGCTTGTTGGCCATGAACTCACCGGGCCGCACGTGCGTCCACGCCACGCCTGACGCCTCGATCACCCGCTCCACGTCGTGGTGCAGCTCGTAGCTCCCCGGCCGCTTCACGGTCACCGCGCTGCTGGACAGGAACACCACCCGCCGCAGGTCCGGCGCACGGTCCAGGAACGCCCGCGCGTGCTCCGCCGCGTCCTCCGACTCGATCGCCGCCAGGAGGAACACCGCCGTCACACCGTCCAACGGCAGCTCGCCCGGCCGCGTCAAATCACCTCCCACCACCTCCACCCCGTCGGGCAGCACGGCCCGAGCCGGGTTCCGCGTCAACGCCCGAACCGGCACGCCCGCCGCCGCCAGCTGCCGGACGACCTCACCGCCGATGGTGCCGGTCGCCCCGGTGACCAGGATCGTCATGTCTTCCCCCAAACCGGTATTCAAACTTGAACAGCGCCGAAGCTAGCGCGACCACCACCACGCCCGCACATGCAAAAGTTTGCGAAATACGCGAAGGAACTTCGTATTACCGGATTCGGCCGAACGGACGTAGAGGTGGTCTAGACCTCATCACTACCGTGGTCCAGACCACACCGGAACACGCCGGGCGCACACCGCGAGGAGAAGCATGTCGAGCAGGAGATGGGTGCTCCCCGCCCTCCTGGCCACCGCGATGACCGTGTCGCTGGCGCCGCAAGCGGTCGGGCACGGCAAGCACGACCGCGACGACCGGCACGGCCGCAACGAGCGCGTCGTCGGCTACTACACCCAGTGGAGCGGCTACGGCCGCAACTTCCTGGTGCGCGACCTCGTCGCCAACGGCACCGCACCCCGGCTCACCCACCTGAACTACGCCTTCGGGTTCCTGGACGAGTCCGGCAAGTGCGTCAGCGCCGACCCGTGGGCCGACTACCAGCGGCCGTTCAGCGCCGAGCAGAGCGTGAACGGCACCGCGGACGTCGTGGGCCAGCCGCTGTCCGGAAACCTCAACCAGCTCAAGCAGCTCAAGGCGAAGTACCCGAAGCTGCGGATCAACATCTCCCTCGGCGGCTGGACCGGCTCCAAGTACTTCTCCAACGCCGCGCTCACCGCCGAGTCACGCGCCGCGCACGTCGCCTCCTGCCTCGACCTGTGGCTCAAGGGCAACCTGCCCGACACCGCGCCCGGTGCGGCGGCCGGCGTGTTCGACGGCATCGACCTCGACTGGGAGTGGCCGTCGTCCGAGGCCGCGCCCGGCAACGTCGTGCGCCCCGAGGACAAGCAGAACTTCACCGCGCTGCTCGTGGAGTACCGCAAGCAGCTCGGCCAGCTGTCCCGGCGCACCGGCGAGCGCTACGACCTCACCGCGTTCCTGCCCGCCAACCCGGCCCAGATCGACCGCGGCTTCGAGGTGCGGAGGGTCTTCAACCTGCTGACCTTCGCCACGATCCAGGGCTATGACTACCACGGTGCCTGGGAACCGCTGACCAACCAGCAATCCGCCCTCCGCACGCCCGCGGCCGACCCGACCGCACCGCCGTTCAGCTCGCAGGTCACCATCGACCACTACCTGCGCAACGGCGCGCCGAAGCACAAGGTCGTGCTGGGCGTCCCGTTCTACAGCCGCGGCTGGACGGGCGTCCGCGACGAGAACAACGGCCTGTTCCAGCCCGCCACCGGCCCGGCGCCCGCGACCTACGAGGCCGGGTACGAGGACTACCGGGTCCTCAAGGCGCAGCTGGACAAGTTCACCGTGCACCGGGATGCCAAGGCCGGGCACGCGTGGCTGTTCGACGGCACCACGTTCTGGACCTGGGACGACCCGGTCGAGATGAAGCGCAAGGGTCGCTACGTGGCCGAACGGCGCCTTGGCGGCGCGATGATCTGGTCGCTCGACGGCGACACCGCCGACGGCGAGCTGATCAAGGCGCTCACCAGCGGACTGTCCTGAACTGGACAGTTCACGGGGTCCGGGGAGGTTTCGCGGCGGCCACCTCCCCGGGCCCCACCTTCACGCCTTCACGCGTTGCGCCAACCGTCCGCGTGCGCACGCAGCGCACGTTCGTAGACGGCGGCGATCTCGACGCCCGGCGGCAGGTTGCCGTTGAGCTCCAGGCTCACCAGGCCGTGCACCATGCCCCACATCGCCAACGCGATCCGCTCGGGCGGCTCGGGCGCGAACACCCCGGCCTCCACCGCGCGCCCGACGTCCCGCACGACCGGCAGGAACGTCTGGTTGGCCGCCTCCTTCGTCTCCTCGGACGGCTCGAAGTTCGGCACCACCTTGCTGAACATCACCAGGTAGAACTGCGGGTCCGCGAGCGCGCTCGCCCGGTACGCGAGGCCGATCTGGACCAGGTCCTCCACCGGGTCGTCGGTCTGCGGCACGCTCGCGATCCGTTCACCGAATCGGCGGAACGCCTCCTCGTACACGGCGTTGAGCAGGGCGGGCTTGCCGCCGAACAACGAGTACACGGCCGTGGTCGAGGTGTTGACATCCGCCGCGAGCCTGCGCAAGCTCAGTGCGCCGGGGCCTTCGGTGGACAGCAGTTCGCCCGCCCGCTCGAGCAGCCGGCCGCGGAGCGCTTCGTCGTGTGTCTTCGGTCGTGGCACCGGGACATCGTATCGCAACACCGTTATAATTCGCGGCCTGGCCATCGTGGTATCAAGTTGGTACCGTCATTCTCCATGGCGATGACTCTGCGTCTGAGCGACGAGGAGAACCGGCGGCTCGACGAACTCGCCGCTGCCGAGGGCCGTTCGAAGCAGGAGGTCGTGCGCTTGGCGTTGGCCGAGCGGTGGGCCAGATTGCAGAAGGAGGAGCAGTTGTCCGAGGTCCTCGGGCGCGTGCTCCCCAAGTACCGGGGCCTGCTCGACCGCCTCGGCTCCGCGTGACCCGAGCCTGACCCCGGCCCGACCCACGGCCCGGTCCAAGCCTGATCCGACGCCGACGCGGCCTGTCCGGATTGCGGGAACCCGTACCTCTGGGCGACCGGCCGACTACTCCTCGACCACGGCCCGCACCTTCGGGTGAACGCACCCCCGCGCCCTCGATGTTCGAACATATGTTCGATACGATCAATCCATGCAGCTCAACCGCCGCACGCCAGGTCGTTCACGTTTCTACCTCTGTGAACGCCCACGGCGGTCCGGAGCGCACCGGTATGGTGCGCCGTTGAAGATCGGGCTGCGTCCAGGTTGCGCTTCGGTGCACAACGCGGCCGACAACATCCTCGCCGCCCGCTGGGCGGGGAGGCGATACGGACCTGAGGGGGTGGGTGGTGGCGCTGCAGGCGTCCCGGAGGCGGCGTGGCCGCGCCGAAGCTTCCACCCCTCGGGACAGGGAGCGCGTCAAGCAGTGGTCAACTACCTCGACGCCGGCGACTTGCTCGTGCTGGCGACCGCCGTCACCGGCGGGGATCTGGTCGTGCGCGACTTAGGTCTCCTCGACTCCGCAGCCCACCGCCCCCGGGCCACCGTGCTGGGGGTCGAGGCCTACGACACGCTCTGGCTGAAAGCTTCCGCGTTGCTCGACTCCATCGTCCGCACGCGCCCGTTGGCCGAGGGCAACTGGCGGCTGGGCTGGGTCGCCGCCGTGACGTTGTGCGACATCAACGGCTGGTGGATCGACGCGGAGGAGGACGAGGCCCTCGACCTGGTGCGGGCGCTGGGCCGGGAGCAGATCGACGTCGCCGGCATGGCCGCCCACCTGGAGGCGTGGGGCATGCCCAAGGACGACTGAACGACGCGTCCTCGCGGCACGACGGCGGGGGAGTTCACCGAGATCGCCGAATCGGGTTGACCTGGAGCGCACTCCAGCTCCTACCGTCGACACCGTGACTTACTCGATCGCCCAAGCGGCCGAGCGCAGTGGGTTGTCGATCGACACCCTGCGCTACTACGAGCGGATCGGCCTGGTCGACCCGCCCGCCAGGGACTCCGGCGGGCGGCGCACCTACAGCGACGACGACCTGGGCTGGCTGGTCTTCCTGACCCGCATGCGCACCACCGGCATGCCCATCCGCATGATGCGGGAGTACGCGCAGCTCAGGCACCTCGGCGCGGCCACCGCGGGCAGGCGCAAGCAGATGCTGTACGAGCACCGCGCCGCCGTCCGGGCCCGCATCGCCGAGCTCCAGTCGTGCCTGGAAGTGCTCGACTACAAGATCACGCACTACGAGCAGATCGAGCACACCTTCGCCGAGGGGATCACCGCGTGAACCGCGTGAGGTCGTTGGGGGAACTCCGGGTCGGCGCGCAGGGCCTGGGCTGCATGGGCATGAGCCAGTCCTACGGCGTCGGTGACGAGGCCGAGTCGGTCGCCACCATCCACCGGGCGCTGGACCTCGGCGTCACGCTCCTGGACACCGCGGACGCGTACGGCGCCGGCGCGAACGAGGTGCTGGTGGGCCGGGCGATCAAGGGCCGCCGCGACGAGGCGGTGGTCGCGACCAAGTTCGGGCTCGCCGACCCCGACCGCAAGCCCCGCGGTGACGCGGTGTACGTCAAGCAGGCCGCCGAGGCGTCGCTGCGCCGCCTGGGCACCGACCACATCGACCTGTACTACCAGCACCGCGTCGACCCGGACGTGCCGATCGAGGAGACCGTCGGCGCGATGGCCGAGTTGGTCGCCGAGGGCAAGGTCCGCTACCTGGGCCTGTCCGAGGCGGGCGCCGCGACGATCCGCCGCGCGCACGCCGTGCACCCGATCAGCGCGCTGCAGAGCGAGTGGTCGCTGTGGACGCGCGACATCGAGGACGGGATCGCGCCGACGTGCCGCGAGCTGGGCATCGGCATCGTGCCGTTCTCGCCGCTGGGCCGCGGTTTCCTCACCGGTCGCGTCACGTCCGTCGCCGACCTGGCCGAGGACGACATGCGCCGCAACCTGCCCCGGTTCGCCGAGGAGAACTTCGCCCGCAACACCGCCATCGTGGACGCGTTGCGCGCACTCGCCGCCGAACGCGGCGTCACGCCCGGTCAGCTGGCGCTGGCCTGGGTGCACCACCAGGACGACGACGTCGTCCCCATCCCGGGTACCAAGCGGGTGAAGTACCTGGAGGAGAACGTCGCCGCCGCCTCGCTCCAACTCGACGCCGAGGAACTGCGCGCGATCGAGGCCGCCGCACCCGCCGTCGCGGGCGAGCGGTACCCGGCCGAGTTCCTGAAGCTCTCGAACAGGTAGGGAGAACGATCGTGGAGAAGCGCCGGTTGGGCGCGCTCGAGGTGAGCGCGCAGGGTCTGGGTTGCATGGGGATGAGCGACTTCTACGGCCCGGGCGACGACGCCGGGTCGATCGCCACCATCCACCGCGCCCTGGACCTGGGCGTCACGTTGCTCGACACGGCCGACATGTACGGGCCGTTCACCAACGAGGAGCTGGTCGGGCGGGCCGTCGAGGGTCGGCGGGACGAGGTCGTGCTGGCGACGAAGTTCGCCATCGTCCGCGAGCCGGGGCAGCCGCGGTCCGAGTGGGGCCTGCGCGGTGACCCGGAGTACGTCAAGCAGGCCGCCGAGGCGTCGCTGCGGCGGCTGCGGACCGACCACATCGACCTGTACTACCAGCACCGCGTCGACCCGAAGGTGCCGATCGAGGAGACCGTCGGCGCGATGGCCGAGCTGGTCGATCAGGGCAAGGTCCGGCACATCGGCCTGTCCGAGGCGGGCGCGGAGACGATCCGGCGGGCGCACGCCGTGCACCCGGTCGCGGCCGTGCAGACCGAGTAGTCGCTGTGGTCGCGCGACATCGAGGCCGAGGTCGTGCCGACGTGCCGTGAGCTGGGCATCGGCGTCGTCGCGTACTCGCCGCTGGGCCGCGGTTTCCTCACCGGCAAGTACACGTCGAAGGACGACTTCGCACCCGGCGACTTCCGGCTGGCCGGCCAGCCGCGGTTCGCCGACGAGAACCTGGCCCGCAACCTCGCGCTGGTCGAGTCGCTGCGCCAGGTGGCGAGGGAGCACGACGTGACCGCGGCCCAGATCGCGCTGGCGTGGGTGCACCACCAGGGCGCGGTCCCGATCCCGGGCACCAAGCGGGTGAAGTACCTGGAGGAGAACGTCGCCGCGGCCGACCTGGAGCTGACCGACGAGCAGCTGGCCCGGATCGCGGCCGCCGTGCCCGCCGACGCGGTGGCCGGCACCCGCTACCCGACCGAGGTGATGCCCTCGCTCGGCCGCTAAGGCATCAACGTGGCGGCCACGGTGGCGCCCAACTCCCGGCACCGCTCCCGGGCGTCACCGTCGGGCGCGCCGGTCAGGGACAGCGTCTCCACCACCGGCCGCCACTTCAACCCGGTCGTGATGTCCCGCAACGCCTTCACCGCACCCTCCGTGCCCAGGTTGCCGTGCACGTACGCCCCGAACGGCCGACCGCGCGTGGCGTCCAGGCACGGGTAGTAGACCGTGTCGAAGAAGTGCTTCAACGCGCCGCTGATGTACCCGATGTTGGCGGGCGTGCCGAGCAGGTAGCCGTCGGCTTCCAGCACGTCGGACGCCGTCGCGGACAGGGCGGGGCGGCGGACCACCTCGACGCCCTCGATGTCCGGGTCGGTCGCGCCCTCCAGCACCGCCTCGAACAGCTCCTGCATGGCGGGCGACGGCGTGTGGTGCACGATCAGCAGGCGGGGCACGCGGCCAAGGTTGCCGCGATCGGCACGGCACGGCAACCGCTCGATAGCATGGCCCCAACCCCAGTGATGACGTCTCGCGCGGGAACCCGCGGGGCCGTCGCGCGTCCTCAGTAGTAGTGACACGGGAGGGAGTCATGGAAACTCGCAGCATCGCCACGATGAAGCGGAACCGGCGGATCACCTGGGGTGCGGGGGTCGGCATCGGGGTCGGGCTGATCGGCCTGCCGCTGGTCTTCATCGCCCTGTGGCCGGGGGTCGACCACAGCCCGTGGGACGTCAACACGATGATCCTCGCGACCGGCGTCGCGCTGTGCACGACCAGCTACATCTCCGGCCGCATCTCGCTGGCCGCGTTCACGCAGGGCCGGTCGCGCCCGGTGAGCCCGCCGACCCGGCGTCCGTACCTGGTGGCGGGCGGTTCGCTCGTCGTCGCCGTGCTGTGCCTGCTGCTGGCCCTGGCGTCGTGACCGCTAGGGCGTGAGCAGCTCGGACACCTGCGCCCGCAGTTCGGCCAACCGCGCCTGAGCACGGTCACGGGCCGCCGGCAGGTCGTCGGACACCGGTTCCACGACCTCCAGGTACGCCTTGAGCTTCGGCTCGGTCCCGGACGGCCGCACGACCACCCGCACGCCTTCGCGGGTGAGCCGCACCACGTCGGCCTCGGGCAGCAGGTCCTCGAACGCGAAACCCCCCGGCGGCTGCGCGCGCAACCGCGCCATCAGCGCACCAATCCGGTTCAGGTCGGTGAACCGCAACGACACCTGGTCGGTCAGGTGCAGGCCGTGGTCGACGGCGAGCTGGTCGAGCGCGTCCAGCAGGGTCCGGCCCGACGCCTTCAACCCGGCGGCCAGGTCGCACGCCACCACGGTCGCCGAGATGCCGTCCTTGTCGTTGACGTACGCCGGGTCGACGCAGTTGCCCAGAGCCTCCTCGTACGCGAACACCAACCCCTCGCCCGCGCGCACCAGCCACTTGAACCCGGTCAACGTCTCCGCGTACCGCGCGCCGTGCGCCGCCGCGACCGACTTCAGCAACGACGACGACACGATCGTGGTGGCCACCAAAGGGTCCGGGCTGTCCGTGGTGGACAGGACCAGCGAGCCGAGCAGCACGCCGGTCTCGTCGCCGCGCAGCATCCGCCACGACCCGTCCCGCTCGCGCACGCCCAGCGCGCACCGGTCCGCGTCCGGGTCCAGCGCGATGGCCAGGTCGGCGTCCTCGGCCGCCGCCAGCTCCAGCAGCCGGTCCGCCGCCCCCGGCTCCTCCGGGTTCGGGAACGCCACGGTCGGGAACGCCGGGTCCGGCACGGCCTGCTCGCGCACCACCCGCACGTCGGTGAACCCGGCCCGCCGCAACGCCTCCACCGCCGTCGCGCCGCCGACGCCGTGCATCGGGGTCAACGCCACCCGCAGGTCACGCGCCGTGCCGCAGGGCAGTGACGCGACCCGTGCCAGGTACTCGTCCACCTCGGCGTCCGACACCGGCGGGTAGTCGTCCGACAGCGGCACCGACACGGCCGCGGGCACGCCCCGGATCGCTGCCTCGATCTGGCGGTCCTCCGGCGGCACGATCTGCCCGCCGCCCTTGAGGTACAGCTTGTAGCCGTTGTCCGCAGGCGGGTTGTGCGACGCGGTGATCTGCACGCCCGCCACCGCGTCGTGCCGCTTGACCAGGAACGCCAGGACCGGCGTCGGCAACGGCCCCGGCAGCACCCGCACGGTGAACCCCGCACCCGCCAGCACACCGGCCGCCGCGGTCGCGAAGTCGTCCGACCCGTGCCGGGCGTCCCGGCCGACGAACACCGTGCCGACGTGCCCGTTGGCCTTGAGCCACGCGGCGAGCCCGGCCGTGGTGCGGATGACCACGGCCCGGTTCATCCCGTTCGGCCCGGCCCGCACCGGACCGCGCAGCCCCGCCGTGCCGAACGTCAGCGGACCGGCCATCCGGTCGGCCAGCTCGTCGGCCGCGCCGGCGTCACCGCCCATCGCCCGCGCCAGCACGGTCTGCAGCTCCAGGCGCGTGTCCGGGTCGGGGTCGTCGGCGATCCAGCGGAACGCGGCGTCGCGCAGGGCGGGGCTCAAGCTCATGCCCTGGCCGCCGGCTCTGCCCTGGTGACCAGCTCGCGCAGCAACGCGCCCATCCGGCTGGCCGCCGCCTGGCCCGCCTCCAGCACCTCTTCGTGGTTGAGCGGCTCACCGGTGATGCCCGCGGCGAGGTTCGTCACCAGCGACAGGCCGAACACCTCCACGCCTTCCGCGCGGGCCGCGACGGCCTCCAGCACGGTGGACATGCCGACCAGGTCCGCGCCCATCGTGCGCAGCATCCGGATCTCGGCGGGCGTCTCGAAGTGCGGCCCGGGCAGGCCCGCGTAGACGCCTTCCTCCAACGACGGGTCGATCTCCCGGGCGAGCTCGCGCAGCCGCGGGGAGTACAGGTCGGTGAGGTCCACGAACCGCGCGCCCACCAGCGGCGACGACGCGGTCAGGTTCAGGTGGTCGCTGATCAGCACGGGCTGGCCTACCGCCATGCCCTGCCGCAGCCCGCCCGCCGCGTTGGTCAGCACGACCGTGCCGACGCCGGCCGCCGACGCCGTGCGCACGCCGTGCACCACCTTGGCCACGCCCTTGCCCTCGTACCCGTGCGTCCGGCCGAGCATGACCAGCACGTTCTTGTCGGCGACGCGCACCGACCGCACCGTCCCGCCGTGCCCGACGGCGGTGGGCGCCTCGAACCCGGGCAACTCGCCCATGGGCACCTCGGCCACCGCCTCGCCGATCAGGTCGGCCGCCGGGCGCCACCCCGACCCGAGGACGACGGCGATGTCGTGCCTGTCCACCCCGGTTCGCTCGGCCAACGCCTTGGCCGCGTCGGTGGCCAGGGCCTCAGGCGTGGTCTTCTCACTGATACCGGTCACGGCCGCGAGCCTAATATCCGCCCGCCGCCGTTGCCCGCAGTGCTGCGGTCACCGCGGTGGTCGCCGCTGTGGTCCCGCTGTGGTCACCGCCGGGTCGCTAATCCGTCACCCTGAACGTCGGCGCGATCGTGTCGAACAGCCGGCTCCGCCCCGCCTCCTCCTGCTCGGTGGGCACGACGACCTCGACCACCCACAGGTCGTTGCCGCGGGGCAGGATGCGGGAGTAGCGGCTGCGGCGCAGGTCAGGGCCTGGGGGGACGGTGCCGCGAGCCAGTTCGGTGGCCCGTTCGACGGTCCGGTAGCTGTACTGGAGGGCCTGTTCACGGCCGCCCGGTGGCAGGTTGTCGGTCGGTTCGAAGGACTCGCCGAAGTACTGGTCCTTCGCCCAACGGGACCGCACGTGCTGCAGGTAGTCCTTGATCGTGTTCCGGTCGTAGTAGTCCGGGAACCGCTGCACCGTCACCTCGTACCAGCCGTTCGGCGCGACCAGGTGCACCACGGTGCTCGGGACCAGCCCGTCGTTCGCCCGCTGCTCCAGGAAGCTCGTCCAGTCCGGCCCGACCTCGATGGTGAACTCGGCGCCCTGCTCGCCGTTCGCCGACGCGGCCGACGCCGTGGTCGGCAGCAGGGACGGCGTCTCCGTGATCGCGGGCAGGGCCGGGGCGGACCGGGTCGGCGGCGGCAGCAGGGAGGCGCCGGCGACGGTCCTGGTCAGCGCGAAACCGGACACGCTGCCGATCGCGAACAGCACCGCCGCGGACAACGCCACCAGCACCGTCAACCCCGGCCGGCGGGTCAGCTCACGCGTCGGCGGATCCGCCAAGACGAACGGCAGCGGACCGGGGTCGGCCGCCAACGGCGTGTCCGGCGCGATCGGCGGCTTGACCAGGGGCGGCCGCACGACCTCGACCACCGGGCGGGTGTCCGCCGTCACCGGGAACACGTCGGTCCCCGGCTCGGGCAGCAGCGGCCGCACCAGCCGCCGCACCTCGGCCAACCCGATCCGCTCCTCCGGCGCCTTCACCATCAGCCCCGCGACGACCGCCTCCAACGCGCCGCACGCCGAAGCCGACGGCACGTCACCGTGCACGACCTGGTTGATCGTCTGCAGCACGTTCGCGCCTTCGTACGGTTGCTGCCCGGTCATCGCCGCGAACAGCGTCGCGCCCAACGACCACTGGTCCGCCGCGAACGACACCGCCCCACCGGCCGCCACCTCGGGCGCGATGAACGCGGGCGTGCCCAACGTGATCCCGCGGCTGGTCAGCGTGGCCTCGGCGACGTTGCGGGCGATGCCGAAGTCGGTCAGCTTCACCCGGCCGTCGTCCGCGACCAGCACGTTGCCCGGTTTCACGTCCCGGTGCGTGATCCCGGCCCGGTGCGCGGCCTCCAGCGCCGCGGCCACCGCATCGGCCACGACCGCGCCCTGCACGTCGGTCAACGGACCGCGCTGCCGCACCACCTCCGCCAGCGACGACGACGGCACCAGCTCCATCACCACGTACGGGTCGCCGTCGGCCTGCACCACGTCGTACAGCGTCACCAGGTTCGGGTGCGCGAGCGCCGCCGCCGACCGCGCCTCCCGCAACGTGCGCTCCCGAAGCACCTCGGCTTCGTCGTCCGGCGTGCCCTCCGGGCGGAGGATCTCCTTCACCGCGACGTCGCGCCGCAGGACTTCGTCGTGCGCGGCCCAGACGGTGCCCATCGAGCCACGCCCCAGGACGTGCCGCAGGCGGTAGCGTCCGGCGATCAGCCGGTCCGGCCCGGTAACCGGGTGGTCTTGGTCCACTGCGCCATCATTCCCCAGCGTGGAAGACTGGCGTCTGCATCGTTCACGGCGGTGAACCTCACATAGCCGTCGTACTACTGGTGAGTAACACTGCGGAGCATGATGGAGCCGTCAGGCGAGTTGGCGCTGGCCGCCGAGTTCCCCACCCCTGACCGCGAGCAGTGGCTGGACTTGGTCCAGGGCGTGCTGCGCAAGTCGGGTGCGGACTTGGGGTCGCTGATCACCACCACCTACGACAACATCGAGGTGCAGCCGCTGTACACGGCTGCCGATCGGGTGCCGGAGGCCGGTTTCCCGGGTTTGGCCCCGTTCACGCGTGGCGGCAGGCCGCAGGGCGCGGTGGAGGGTTGGGACGTCCGCCAGCAGCACCGGGTCGCCGACCGCGAGGCGGTGCTGGCCGACCTGGAGAACGGCGTGACGTCGCTGTGGCTCAAGGGTCTGGACCCGGCCACCTACGACGACGTGCTGGCCGACGTCTACCTGGACCTGGCGCCGGTGGTCGTGGACGCGGGCGCGGACTTCCTCGCCGCCGGCCGCGCGGTGCTGCGGGTCTGGGGCCGGCGGCCGGTGCTGGCCAGCGAAGTTCGGGGCAACGTGGGCGCGGACCCGTTGGGTGTGCAGGCACGCACGGGGCAGCCCGCTGATCTCCCGGCGTTGACCGACCTGCTCGGCAAGGCCCGCGAGTTCCCGGAACTGCGGCTGGTCGTGGTGGACGGGTTGCCGTTCCACGAGGCGGGTGGGTCGGACGCGGAGGAGTTGGGCGCGTCGCTGGCGGCCGGTGTGGCGTACCTGCGGCACCTGACCGAGGCCGGGGTGGACGTCGCGCACGCCGTGCGGCTGCTGGAGTTCCGGTACGCGGCGACGGCCGACCAGTTCCTGACGATCGCGAAGTTCCGGGCCGCGCGGCGGCTCTGGGCGCGGGTGACCGAGGTCGCCGGCGCACCCAGCCCGCAGGTGCAGCACGCGGTCACGTCGCCCGCGATGATGACCCGCCGTGACCCGTGGGTGAACATGCTGCGCACGACCGTGGCGTGCTTCGGCGCGGGCCTGGGCGGTGCGGACGCGGTGACCGTGCTGCCGTTCGACCACGCGATCGGCCTGTCCGACGACTTCTCCCGGCGCATCGCCCGCAACACGCAGTCGCTGCTGTTGGAGGAGTCGAAGCTGGCCGGCGTGATCGACCCGGCGGGTGGTTCCTGGTACGTGGAACGCCTGACCGACGACCTGGCGAAGGCCGCGTGGGCCTGGTTCCGGGAGATCGAGGCCGCGGGTGGGCTGCCGAAGGCGTTCGACCTGGTCGCCGACCGGATCGCGGCCACCTGGGAACGGCGGCGGACGAACCTGGCCGACCGGACCGACCCGTTGACCGGCGTGAGCGAGTTCCCGAACCTGACCGAGCAGCCGGTAGTCCGGCCGCCGTACCCCGACGAGCAGCCGATTGCCCGGCCCGCGGCCTCGGGCCAGCCGGGCGAAGGGCCTGCGGCTCATGCTGCGCAGGAGTCCCCGCCAGGGGGTCCCCTGAACTCATTCTCCCAGAGGGGTACGACAATTTCGGGGTCCAAGCCCCTGCCGCGCATCCGCTACGCCCAGGACTTCGAGGCGTTGCGGGACGCGGCGGACGCGGCGCCCGTGCGGCCCGGGGTTTTCCTGGCCACGCTGGGTCCGGTGGCCGCGCACACCGCGCGGGCCACGTTCGCGGCCAACCTGTTCCAGGCGGGCGGTATCGAGACGCCGGACGCCGGTCCCACCACGACGGTCGAGGACGTGGTCGCGAAGTTCCGCGAGAGCGGTGCGCGGATCGCCTGCCTGTGCGGCAGCGAGAGCAGCTACGCCGAGCTGGCCGCGCCCGTCGCACGAGCCCTGCGCGAGGCCGGAGCGGAGCGGGTCCTCCTGGCGGGGAAGAAGTCGGAAGCGGAGATCGACGAGTACGTGTTCACCGGCTGCCCGGCGCTGCAAGTGCTGGAGCACACGTTCGACGCCCTGGGAGTCCAGCGATGATCCCCGACTTCGCCGACATCGATCTGGGTGAGCCCGGCACCGCCGCCGATGCCGCGCAGTGGCAGGCCGCGCTGCAGGAGGCGACCGGCAAGGGCGTGGACGCGTTGACGTGGGAGACGCCCGAGGGCATCGGCGTCAAGCCCGTCTACACCGCCGCCGACACCGAGGGCCTGGACTTCTTGGGCACCTACCCGGGCATCGCGCCGTTCCTGCGCGGCCCCTACCCGACGATGTACGTCAACCAGCCGTGGACGATCCGCCAGTACGCCGGGTTCTCCACCGCCGAGGAGTCCAACGCCTTCTACCGCCGCAACCTCGCCGCGGGACAGAAAGGCCTCTCCGTCGCCTTCGACCTGGCCACCCACCGCGGCTACGACTCCGACCACCCCCGCGTGGCCGGTGACGTCGGCATGGCCGGGGTCGCCATCGACTCCATCTACGACATGCGCCAACTGTTCGACGGCATCCCGCTGGACAAGATGAGCGTGTCGATGACCATGAACGGCGCCGTCCTGCCCATCCTCGCGCTCTACGTGGTGGCGGCCGAGGAGCAGGGGGTGGCGCCCGAGCAGCTGGCCGGGACCATCCAGAACGACATCCTCAAGGAGTTCATGGTCCGCAACACCTACATCTACCCGCCACGGCCGTCGATGCGGATCATCTCCGACATCTTCGCCTTCACCTCGCAGCGGATGCCGAAGTTCAACTCCATCTCCATCTCCGGCTACCACATGCAGGAAGCGGGCGCGACGGCCGACCTGGAGCTGGCCTACACCCTCGCCGACGGCGTGGAATACCTGCGCGCCGGCCGCGACGCCGGGCTGGACATCGACGCGTTCGCGCCCCGGTTGTCGTTCTTCTGGGCGATCGGCATGAACTTCTTCATGGAAGTCGCCAAACTCCGCGCCGCCCGGCTGCTGTGGGCCAAACTGGTCAAGGGCTTCGACGCGAAGAACCCGAAGTCGCTGTCGCTGCGCACCCACTGCCAGACCTCCGGCTGGTCACTGACCGCGCAGGACGTGTTCAACAACGTCGCCCGCACCTGCGTCGAGGCCATGGCCGCCACCCAGGGACACACCCAATCGCTGCACACCAACGCCCTGGACGAGGCGCTGGCGCTGCCCACGGACTTCTCCGCGCGCATCGCCCGCAACACCCAACTGCTGCTCCAGCAGGAGTCGGGCACCACGCGGGTGATCGACCCGTGGGGCGGCAGCGCGTTCGTCGAACGCCTCACGCAAGACCTCGCGCACCGCGCCTGGTCGCACATCACCGAGGTCGAAGCCGCCGGCGGCATGGCGCAGGCCATCGACGCGGGCATCCCGAAGCTGCGCATCGAGGAAGCCGCCGCGCGCACCCAGGCCCGCATCGACTCCGGGCGGCAGCCCGTGATCGGCGTGAACAAGTACCAGGTCGAGGTCGACGAGAAGATCGACGTGCTCAAGGTCGACAACGCCGGGGTGCGCGCGCAACAGCTCGCCAAGCTGCAGCGGCTGCGCGCCGCGCGTGATCAGTCCAGTGTGGACTCGGCTTTGGACGCGTTGACGCGCGCGGCCGGTTCGGACGGCAACCTGCTGGAGCTGGCGATCGCGGCGGCGCGGGCCAAGGCCACGGTCGGCGAGATCTCCGAGGCGCTGGGCAAGGTGTGGGGCCGCCACTCCGCGCAGATCCGCACCATCACCGGCGTCTACCGGGAGGAGGCCGGATCCGTGTCCAACGTCGAGGCCACGCGTGAGGTGGTGGAGGCCTTCGCGGAGGCGGAAGGCCGTCGGCCGCGCATCCTGGTCGCCAAGATGGGCCAGGACGGGCACGACCGCGGCCAGAAGGTCATCGCGACCGCCTTCGCCGACCTCGGCTTCGACGTCGACGTCGGCCCGCTGTTCCAGACCCCCGACGAGGTCGCCCGCCAAGCCGTCGAAGCCGACGTGCACATCGTCGGCGTGTCCTCACTGGCCGCCGGACACCTCACCCTGGTCCCCGCGCTGCGGTCGGCGTTGGCGGACATGGGCCGCGACGACATCATGATCGTGGTGGGCGGCGTGATCCCGCCGCAGGACTTCGACGCGTTGCGAGAGGCGGGGGCCGCGGCGATCTTCCCGCCCGGCACGGTCATCGCGGACGCGGCCGGTGACCTGCTGCGCAAGCTCGCCGAGCAGCTCGGTCACGCCGACCTGCCGGGACGAGATGGCTAAGCCGGTCGACGTCGGCGAGTACGCCAAGGGCGTGCTGGCCGGCAACCGAGGCACGTTGGCGCGGGCCATCACGCTCGTCGAGTCGACCCGCCCGGACCACCGCGCGGCGGCGCAGGAGCTGCTGGTCGAGCTGCTGCCGCACGCGGGCAACGCGCACCGCGTCGGCATCACCGGCGTGCCCGGCGTGGGCAAGTCGACGTTCATCGACGCGTTCGGTTCGATGCTGACCGAGCGCGGGCACCGGGTGGCGGTGCTGGCGGTCGACCCGTCGTCCACCCGCACCGGCGGCTCGATCCTGGGCGACAAGACCCGGATGGCCAGGCTCGCGGTCGACCCGGCGGCGTTCATCCGGCCGTCGCCGACGTCCGGCACGCTCGGCGGCGTGGCCAAGGCCACCCGTGAGTCGATCGTGCTGGTCGAGGCCGCCGGCTTCGACGTGGTGCTGGTCGAGACGGTCGGCGTCGGCCAGTCCGAGGTCGCGGTGGCGAACATGACGGACTGCTCGCTGTTCCTGACCCTCGCGCGGACCGGTGACCAGCTCCAGGGCATCAAGAAGGGCGTGCTGGAGCTGGCCGACGTGATCGCGGTCAACAAGGCCGACGGGCCGCACGAGATGGACGCCCGCAAGGCCGCGCGGGAGCTGGCGGGCGCGTTGCGGCTGCTGCGCCCGGCCGACGCGTTGTGGCACCCGCCCGTGCTGACGTGCAGCGGGTTGGACGGGTCGGGGCTCGACGTGGTGTGGGAGCAGGTGACCAGGCACCGGGAGACGCTGGAGGCGGCCGGTGAGCTGGCCGAGCGGCGGCGTCGGCAGCAGGTGGACTGGACGTGGGCGATGGTGAACGACCAGCTGCTCGCGAGCCTGCGTGCGGCGGACGCGGTGCGGTCGGTCGTGCCCGAGGTGGAGCGGCAGGTCCGGGAGGGGCGGTTGACGGCCACGCTGGCCGCCGAGCGGATCCTGGCCGCGTTCCGGTCCGGCGAGGGCGCGGGCGCGTGAGGTTCGCTCACAGCACGTGAGCGGAACCCGGTTTGGCTGACCACTGACAGTGGTAACCACGAAAGGCGGTAGCTAGGCTTGGCGACCATGTGGCGATCTTTGCTCGCGGTGTGCCTGTTAGCGCTGGCCGGTGTGTTCGCCGTGGCCGGCACAGGGGCGGCCGTGACGACGTCGCCGCACTTCGCGGCCCAGCCCACGGAGACCCTCGCCCCCGGGGGCACGATCCAGCCGGGCGGGACCATGCCGCCCGGTCCCACGATCGACGCACCTCAGGAGCCCGCGCCCGCGTCGAGCGCCGAAACCCGCAGGAAGTTGTGGATCGGTGGTATCGCGGTGCTGTTGTTCGCCCTCGTTTACTGGCGTAACAAGAAGCGGTGGTCGAAGTGGAAGGCCGGGCGCAAGGCCAAGTGATTCCCACTTGGTGGGAAAAGCCTGGGTGGCCTGAGGTCTTCTCCTAGCATGACGCGCGCATGGCCCGGGCGAATGTGAACGGCCTTCGCGCGGGTGTGATCGGTCTGACCGAAAATCGAGCACCGCTTGGCGCAGCCCCGCGACCGGTTGCCGGTTGATCAACCAGGGTTGCGACGTGCCCGCCGGACCGTGATGCAGGATGGACGCAAATGAGTACCGACTTCAAGATAAGCACACGCTCGGCCGTCGAGCGGTACTCGAATGCGCTGGTAGGCCTCTCGCGCAGCATCCACGCCGAGCCCGAGCAGGCGTTCGCCGAGCACCGCAGCGCCGCCAAGGTCGCCGACCTGCTCGCCGCCGAGGGCTTCGAGGTCGAACGCGGTGTCGCGGACCTGGAGACGGCGTTCACCGCGTCGTTCGGCTCGGGAGAGCTGGTCCTCGGGCTGTGCGCGGAGTATGACGCGCTGCCCGAGATCGGCCACGCGTGCGGGCACAACGTCATCGCCGCGGCGTCGACGGGCGCGGCCCTCGCGCTGCGTGACCTGGCCGATGAGCTGGGCCTCACCGTCCGGGTGATCGGCACCCCGGCCGAAGAGGTCGGCGGCGGCAAGGTGCTGATGCTCGAACGCGGGGTATTCGACGACGTGGCGTTGTCGATGATGGTGCACCCGGCCCCGTACGAGGCGGTGGCCGCCCGTTCGCTGGCCATCACCGACGTCGAGGTCCACTACACCGGCAAGCCGTCGCACGCCGCCGCCGCGCCGCACCTCGGGGTGAACGCCGCCGACGCGATCACCGTCGCCCAGGTCGCCATCGGGCTCGCCCGGCAGCACCTGGAGCCGGGCCAGATGGTCAGCGGCATCGTCACCCGAGGTGGCGCCGTGCCCAACATCGTCCCCGCCCGCACGTCGGCGATGTTCGACCTGCGTGCCGACGACCTCGACTCGCTGCGCCGGCTGGAGGAGCGGATCAACCGCTGCTTCGAGGCGGGCGCCGTCGCCACCGGCTGCACCCACGAGGTCGTGAAGGTCTCCCCGGTGTACGCCGAGCTGGCTCCGGACCCCTGGCTCGCGGAGGCCTACCGGCGTGCCGCGATCGAGCTGGGCAGGCATCCGCTGAGCCCCGAGCAGGAGCTCAAGGAGAAGATCGGCAGCACCGACATGGGCAACATCACCCGTGCGCTGCCGGCCATCCACCCGACCATCGCCATCGACTGCGGAGACGCGGTGAACCACCAAATCGAGTTCGCGACCGCCTGTGCCTCGGCCTCGGCCGACCGAGCCGTGCTCGACGGGGCACTCGCCCTCGCCTGGACCACAATTTCCGCTGCCACCGACGGTGAGCAGCGTTCTCGACTGCTGGCGGGTGTGGCATGACGGTCCTGGACTCGCGTCTGCCGGAGGAGGGTGCCGAGGTGCTGTTGACCGATCGCGGGGTCAGCATTGCCCCTGTGGATGATCCCGGTGATGGTCGCGGACCCTCGTGGCTGGACGACTGGCTGGCGGCGAACGCCTCCGAGGTCGTCGCCTGGCGCCGGCACATCCACGCGCACCCCGAGCTGTCCCGGCACGAGTTCGCCACCACCGAGCTGATCGCGGACGTGCTGCGCTCGGCCGGGCTGAAGCCGCGCATCCTGCCAGGTGGGACGGGTCTGGTGTGCGACGTCGGCTCAGGGCCGCGGTGCGTGGCGTTGCGCGCGGACATCGACGCGCTGCCGCTGCCGGAGAACACCGGTGCCCCGTACTCGTCCACTGTGGACGGCGTGGCGCACGCGTGCGGGCACGACGCGCACACCACCGTGCTGCTGGGCGCGGCACTGGCGCTGGCGTCGGCCACCGAGCTGCCCGGACGGGTGAGATTGGTGTTCCAGCCGGCGGAGGAGGTCATGCCGGGCGGTGCGCTGGACGTGCTGGCGGCGGGTGGTCTGGACGGTGTGGAGCGCATCTTCGGCCTGCACTGCGACCCGCGGCTGGAGGTCGGGCGGATCGGGACGCGGATCGGTGCGATCACCTCGGCCAGCGACATGCTGGAGCTGCGGCTGACGTCGCCGGGCGGGCACACGTCGCGGCCGCACCTGACGGCGGACCTGGTGCACGCGCTGGGGACGGTGATCACGGGGTTGCCGGGGTTGCTGTCACGGCGGGTGGACCCGAGGTCGGGGACGGTGCTGGTGTGGGGCGCGGTGCACGCCGGGGAGGCGCCCAACGCGGTGCCCCAGGACGGGGTGCTGCGGGGGACGCTGCGGACCGGTGACCGGGACATCTGGGCCGAGCTGGAGCCGTTGATCAAGGAGTTGGTCGGGGCGCTGCTGGCGCCGACCGGGGTCGGGTTCGACCTGCACCACCGGCGTGGGGTGCCGCCCGTGGTGAACGACCGGGAAAGCACCATGTTGTTGAGGGCCGGCGTCGAGGCGGCGTTGGGTGAGGACGCGCTGGCCGGGACCGAGCAGTCGTCGGGCGGTGAGGACTTCGGGTGGTACCTGGAGCACGTGCCCGGGTCGTTCGCCCGGTTGGGGGTCTGGGATGGGGTCGGGAAGCAGAAGGACCTGCACCAGCCCGGGTTCGACCTGGATGAGCGGGCTTTGTTGGTGGGTGTGCGGGTGATGGTGCACGCGGCGTTGGCGGCGCTGGCGTAGGTCGTGGGTCGAGGCGGTCAGCTGACCGGTTCGACGATCTCCGGGCGGGCTTCCGGGGCGGAGGAGCGGACGGCGTCGGCGGCTTGGTCGTCGGGTTCGGTCTGGGAGGCCCGTTCGGCGTCGACGCGGGCGGTGTAGACGGCGACTTCGTGGGCGATCGTGGCGTCGTCCCAGTTGTGGACACTGGCCATGAGGCGGGCGACCGGTAGTGCGCACTCGACGCCCCGGTGGGGGTATTCGATGGAGATCCTGGTGCGGCGGGTGAGGGCGTCTTCGAGGTGGAGGGCGCCTTCGTGCGAGGCCGCGTACACCACCTCGATCTGCAAGTAGTCCGGCGCGCCTGGCACAGGTTTCAGCAGTTCCGCATTCGCGGACTCCAGGACTTCGTGGACGAGGGAGCCGTAGCGGTCCAGCAGGTGGCGGACGCGGTACGGGTGTAGGCCGTAGCGGGTGGCCAGCTGGTCGGCTTGGTTCACCAGGGCGTGATAGCCGTCGGCCCCGATCAGGGGAACTTTGTCGGTGATCGACGGTTGGATTCGGCCGGGGAGGTCGACTGAGGCGGCGTCCACGGCGTCGGCGCCCATGACGCGGTAGGTCGTGTACTTGCCGCCGGCGATGGCGACCAGGCCCGGTGCGACGCGGGCGACGGCGTGTTCACGGGAGAGTTTCGAGGTGGATTCGCTCTCGCCGGCCAGCAGTGGGCGCAGGCCCGCGTAGACGCCTTCGATGTCGTCGTGGGTCAACGGTGTCGCGAGCACTTCGTTGACGTGGTCGAGGATGTAGTCGATGTCCGACCTGGTGGCGGCGGGGTGGGCGAGGTCGAGGTCCCAGTCCGTGTCGGTGGTGCCCACGATCCAGTGGTTCCGCCAGGGGATCACGAACAGGACCGATTTCTCCGTGCGGAGGATCAGGCCTGATTCGGAGACGATGCGGTCGCGGGGCACGACGATGTGGACGCCCTTGGAGGCGCGGACGCGGAAGCGGCCGCGGCTGCCGGAGAGGCGTTGCAGCTCGTCGGTCCAGACGCCGGTCGCGTTGATCACGGCGTGCGCGCGGATGGAGGTCTCGCGGCCGTCTTCGACGTCGCGCACGCGGACGCCGGAGACGCGGTCCGCCTCGCGGAGGAAGCCGACGACCTGGGTGGACGTACGGACGACGGCGCCGTAGTGGGCCGCGGTACGGCCGACCATCATGGTGTGCCGGGCGTCGTCGGCCTGGGCGTCGTAGTAGCGGATGCCGCCGACGAGGGCGGAGGGCTTCAGGGCGGGCACGAGGCGGAGGGCGCCCGCCTTGGTCAGGTGCTTCTGGCCCGGTACGGAGCGCGCGCCGCCCATCGTGTCGTACATGAGCAGGCCGGCGGCGGTGTACGGGCGTTCCCAGCCCCGGTGGGTGATGGGGTAGAGGAACGCGACCGGCTTGACGAGGTGGGGTGCGAGGCGGGTCAGCATCAGTTCGCGTTCCCGCAGTGCCTCGCGGACGAGCCCGAACTCCAGTTGTTCCAAGTAGCGCAGGCCGCCGTGGAAGAGCTTCGACGAGCGGCTGGAGGTACCCGACGCCAGGTCGCGCGCCTCGACCAGGGCCACGCGCAGACCACGTGTCGCGGCGTCGAGAGCGGCGCCGACGCCGACCACGCCGCCACCGATGATCACCAGGTCGAACGTCTCGGCGCCCAGCCGTTCCCAGGCCTGCGAGCGTTCGAGCGGTCCCAGCCGGCCTGCGGTGGCGGGGTGCTGCTGACGCATGACCACGGACGCCTCCCTGATGCTCGACCAGGACTTGACTCGACCACGTTACCCGCCGGTACGCCACCCGTGGACAACTGATCAGGTCGGAACTAGCGTCAACTCCCGTTGTGGGGTGGGCAGCGCCGCCGGACCCGGACAGTGCTGCCTCCTGCCAAGGCGAGGAGGTCGGCGAGTGAGCAGTGGCTCGATCTTCGTGTGGGAAGTGCTGGGCACCGGGATCCTGATCCTCCTGGGTGCGGGTGTCGTCGCCAACGTCGTGCTGAAGAACACCTTGGGCAACGCCGGCGGCTGGCTCCTGATCAACATCGGCTGGGGTTTCGCGGTCTTCGCGGGCGCCAGCATCGCCGCGCCGAGCGGCGCTCACCTCAACCCCGCGGTGACGTTGGGCCTGGCCGTCGCGGACAAGACCCCGTGGGACCAGGTACCCGTCTACATCGCCGGTCAGATGGTCGGCGCGTTCCTCGGCGCCGTGCTCGCGTGGCTTGCCTACAAGGCGCAGTTCGACGCGCACGACGACCCGGCGGGCACGCGCGGGATCTTCTGCACCGGCCCGACCATCCCCAAGGCCGGCTGGAACGTCGTCACCGAGGTCATCGGCACGTTCGTGCTGGTCGCGTGGGTGCTGCTGAGCCCGGCCGCGAAGGAGGCGGCGGACGGCGTGCCGCAGCTGGGCAACTCGGCCCTCGGCTACGCCGGTGTCGCGTTCGTCGTGATCGGCATCGGCGCCTCGCTCGGTGGGCCGACCGGTTACGCCATCAACCCGGCCCGCGACCTGGGGCCGCGCATCGCCTACGCGATCCTGCCCATCCGGGACAAGGGCAGCGCCGAATGGGGCTACGCCTGGGTGCCGGTGGTCGGACCGCTGGTAGGCGGCCTGCTCGCCGGTCTCCTGTTCCTGGTTCTCCCGGTCTGAAAGGACTCCAGCGCATGACGAAGTACGTCGCCGCGATCGACCAGGGCACGACGTCGACCCGGTGCATGGTCTTCGACCACTCGGGCCGCGTGGTCTCGGTCGACCAGAAGGAGCACGAGCAGATCTTCCCCCAGGCCGGGTGGGTCGAGCACGACGCGAACGAGATCTGGACCAACACCAGGCAGGTGGCCGCGGGCGCGTTGGCCAAGGCCGACCTGACCACCGCGGACATCGCCGCCGTCGGCATCACCAACCAGCGCGAGACCGCCCTGGTGTGGGACAAGACCACCGGTCAGCCGGTCTACAACGCGATCGTCTGGCAGGACACCCGGACGGATCGGATCTGCCAGGAACTGGCTGCGTTGGGCGGTGGGCAGGAGCGGTATCGGGACAAGACCGGGTTGCCGTTGGCGACGTACTTCTCCGGGCCGAAGGTCCGCTGGATCCTGGACAACGTCGAGGGTGCCCGGGAGAAGGCCGAGGCCGGTGACCTGCTGTTCGGCAACATGGACACCTGGGTGTTGTGGAACATGACCGGCGGGGTGGACGGCGGTGTGCACGTCACCGACCCGACGAACGCGTCCCGCACGTTGTTGATGGATTTGGAGACTCTGAGCTGGGACGAGGGCATCGCGGCGGACATGGGCATCCCGTTGTCGATGCTGCCGGAGATCCGGTCGTCGTCCGAGGAGTACGGCAAGGTGCGCGAGCGCGGCGCCCTTGCCGGCGTGCCGATCGCGGGCATCCTCGGTGACCAGCAGGCGGCGACGTTCGGGCAGGCGTGCCTGTCGCCGGGCGAGGCCAAGAACACCTACGGCACCGGCAACTTCGTGCTGCTCAACACCGGTACGGACAAGGTGATGAGCGAGAACGGCCTGCTCACGACCGTGTGCTACAAGATCGGGTCCCAGGCGCCGGTGTACGCGCTGGAGGGGTCGATCGCGGTGACGGGGTCGTTGGTGCAGTGGCTGCGCGACAACCTCGGCATGATCTCGACGGCCGCCGAGATCGAGCAGCACGCCCGGACGGTGGAGGACAACGGTGGCGCGTACTTCGTGCCCGCGTTCTCCGGCCTGTTCGCGCCTTATTGGCGCTCGGACGCCCGCGGGGCGATCGTCGGGTTGACCCGGTTCGTGAACAAGGGGCACCTGGCGCGGGCGGTGCTGGAGGCGACGGCGTTCCAGACCCGTGAGGTGATCGACGCGATGAACGCCGACTCGGGCGTGCCGCTGAAGTCGTTGAAGGTCGACGGCGGCATGGTCGTCAACGAGCTGCTGATGCAGTTCCAGGCGGACATCCTGGGCGTGCCGGTGATCAGGCCGGTGGTCAACGAGACGACGGCGCTGGGCGCGGCCTACGCGGCTGGTCTGGCGGTCGGGTTCTGGGCGTCGGAGGACGACATCCGGCAGAACTGGGCACAGGACAAGCAGTGGGACCCGGCGATGGACTCCGACGCGCGGGACCGGACGTACGCGCAGTGGAAGAAGGCCGTGACCAGGACGTTCGACTGGGTGGAGTGAGCCTTGGGGGCGCCGCTCGCGCGCGGGCGGCGCCCCTGCTCTGGCGTCAGTCGAGGTCGTCGTGGCGCATCAGCTGGCGGCCGGCCTCGGTGATCGAGCCGGTCAGCGACGGGTAGACCGAGAAGGTGGTCGCCAGGTCGTCGACGGTGAGCTGGTTCTGCACGGCGAGCGTGATCGACAGGATGAGCTCGCTGGCGTTGGGCGCGACGACCACGCCGCCGATGACGACACCGGTGGCCGGGCGGCAGAAGAGCTTCACGAAACCGCGGCGCAGGCCTTCCATCTTGGCCCGCGGGTTGGTGGCCAGCGGCAGCATGATCGTGCGGGCGGGGACCTCGCCGGAGTCGATCGCCTGCTGGCTGATGCCGACGGACGCGATCTCGGGGTTGGTGAACACGTTCGCCGCGACGGTCTTGAGGCGGATCGGGCTGACGCCCTGGCCCAGCGCGTGCCACATGGCGATGCGGCCCTGCATGGCGGCGACGCTGGCCAGCAGCAGCAGGCCCGTGCAGTCACCCGCCGCGTAGACGCCGGCGATGTTCGTGCGGGAGACCCGGTCGACCGGGATGTACCCGCCGCGACCGAGTTCGATGCCGATCTTGTCCAGGCCGAGGTCGGCGGTGTTCGGGACGGAGCCGACCGTCATCAGGGCGTGACTGGCCTCGATCGTGCGACCGTCTTCCAGGTGAATCAGGACGCCGTCGCCGACGTTCTCGACCTGGTCCGCGCGGGCGTGCTTGACCACGGCGGTGCCGCGTTCGGCGAACACGTCCTCCAACACCACAGCCGCGTCGGCGTCCTCGTGCGGAAGCACCCGGTCGCGGCTGGAGACCATGGTCACCTTCACACCCAGTTCGGTGTACGCGGAGGCGAACTCCACACCGGTGACACCCGATCCGATGACGGCCAGGTGCTCGGGCAACTCCGGGAGGTCGTAGATCTGCCGCCAGGTCAGGATCCGCTTGCCGTCGGGCTCGGCGCCGGGCAACACGCGCGGGGTCGCACCCGTGGCGATGAGCACGACGTCGGCGGGCAGGACCTCCTTCGAACCGTCGTCCGCGATGGCCACGACCTCGTGCTGGGCGAGCCCCTTGGCGTTGTCGCAGAACTTGGCGATGCCGTTGATGATCCGCACGCCCTCGCGCTGCAGGCGGGCCCGGACGTCGGCGGACTGGGCGAGCGCAAGACCCTTCACCCGTCCGTGGACGACCGGCAGCTCGACCGCCGCTTCGGTGTTGTCGGTGCGAATGCCCAGCTCACCGGCGTTGCGGAAGGCGCTGCGGCCACCCGCGGAGGCGATGAACGTCTTCGACGGCACGCAGTCGTAGAGCACGCAGGCGCCGCCGAGGCCCTCGCGTTCCACGATGGTCACGTCGGCCCCGTGCTGGGCCGCGACCAGTGCCGCCTCGTAACCTGCGGGGCCACCGCCCATGATGACGATGCGGGTCACGACACGTCCTCCTCAGTGGTCGTCGGCGCTGTTTGCGCCGCTTGCAGCCGGTGGTAACCGTACGCGGTCGGGTGTCGAGGTGTGTCGTCCGGTCTTCTGGTCCCTCGCGGTGATCGCAAGGTCGCTAGGCTGTGGTCGTGCCGCTCTATGCCGCGTACGGGTCCAACATGGACCCGAACCAGATGATGGAGCGAGCCCCCTACTCCCCGATGGCGGGGACCGGGTGGCTCGCCGGATGGCGTCTGACGTTCGGTGGCGAGGACCTGGGCTGGGAGGGCGCGCTCGCCACCATCGTCGAAGACCCGGACTCGCAGGTGTTCTGCGTGCTCTACGACGTGAGCCCACGTGACGAGTCCCGCCTCGACCGCTGGGAAGGCGCCCTCGGTCTCTACAAGAAGATCCGCCTGCGCGTCCAGACCCTGGAAGGCTCGGTGACCGCCTGGCTCTACGTCCTGGACGCCTATGAGGGCGGCCTGCCGTCGGCCCGCTACATCGGCGTCGTCGCCGACGCCGCCGAAGCCGCGGGCGCCCCCGACGACTACGTCGCCGACCTCCGCACCCGCCCCTGCCAAGGCATCGGCCCCTAACCCCCGCGTGTCCTACATTCGGAACGCGCGTGTCCTACGTTCAGGACTGCCGAGTTGAACGCTCAGGTGCCTGAACAGCCGGGTCGGGCTCCGCAGGTCTGAGGCGTCTGCCCGGAGCACTGTCCAGCCGCGCCGTCGAAGATCGTCGTCACGGGCTTGATCGGCGTCGGCCTTGTCGACGTGCGCGGCGTAGCCGTCGTACTCGAGCGCTACGCGTGCGTCCGGCCAGGCGAAATCCAGGCGCCAGATCTCGCGGTCGTCCAGGTCGCGGACGGAGTACTGAAGTTCGGGGAGCGGAAAGCCCGCTTCGGCGATGAGCAGCAGGAGTGCGCTCTCCGCCGGTGACTCGGGTAGTCCGGTGGCCAGGTCGAGGAGGAACACTCCTTGTCGCCTGCCGCGGTAATCACGGCGGGTCGCGATGCGCATCGTGAGGTCGGCTTTGAACTCGGCTCGCTGCTGTGGTGGCAGCGCTCCGAGCGCTTGATCAGCGCAGGCCAGGGCGGTGGAACGATAGCGGCCCCGGCAGAGCAACTCGGCGACGGCGTAGTCGAGCGCAATGGTGCGCATGCCGTCGACCTCGACCACGTCGGCGGGGTCGTACTGGTTGTAGTGCACGGCGACGTCCGGGCGGGGTCGCAGCCTGCGGTCGTGCGGCAAGAGGATGTGGACCGGGTTGGTTTCGGCGGCTGTGCAGCCGTGCAGCCAGATCGTGGTGTGGCTTGTCAGCACGGCGTCCGGGCCTGCCATCAGCAGTGCGGCGGCGGCTCGGGTGCGCAGGTCGGTCATGCGTTCCCGCTGGACCAGCACGGTGCGGCAGTAGCTGACCAGATGGCCGTCCTGGATGGCGCGGCGAAGGGCTTGCAGGCCCATGTGGTCCTGCAGGCGCGAGCGCGGGTAGGCACCGTGGAGGCCGGAAGGCAGTTCGATCATGCATAACCGAGTGGCGGGACCCCCGATCCCGTACACGGTTCACCTGATCGTGTCGAGGTGCCGTTCTGAGTGTTCAACTCGGGTGTTCTGGACGTAGGACACGCGCGTTCTGAACGTAGGACACGCCGGTTAGGGGGTGGTGAGGGTTTCCAGGTGGTGGAGGAGGCGGCGGGTGTCGATGGGGGAGACGGTGCTCCACGGTTGTTGGCCCGGGGTGGCCTGGCGGAGTTGGATGTAGCGGCCCTGAGGGGTGTCGAAGAACGACACGACGCGGTCCTGGCGGACGCGTTTGCCCCACTTGTCGCGGCTCGCGGCGCCGAACTGGCCGCGGTTGCCCGCGTCGCGGAACATGTCGGCCAACGTGCGCGCGTCCTCGGCGCGGATGCCGCGGGAGAGCAGCGCCTGCTGGAGGTCGTCGGGGGTGTTGGAAGTCGCGGCGGCGGCGTCCAGGTCGGCGCTGGGCAGCGTCACGGAGTGGCCCGGACCCGCGGGCAGCGACGGCAGCATGGAGAGGGCTTCGCGGGGCAGTCCCTCGGCTGACGCCGGGCGCAGGGTCAGCTGGTCACGGGAGAGGACCGCCAGGACGCCGGACTGGCCCTTGGCGGCCGCCAGGACGCGCACGCTGTGGCCGTCCAGCCACAAACGGCCGTCCACCTCCTGCTGCGGCCGGTTGAGCAGGTGCAGCAGGTCTTCCAGCAACGGGTCCAGCGACACCGGCCGGCCCAGACCGCGGCGGTCCAGCTCCGTCCACACCCGCTGCTCCAGCTCGGCACGCTCGGCGTGCGTCTTGCCGGGCGACGGCACCTTAAGCACCAGCGGCATGGTCTCCAGCCGCAGGTGCTCCCACAGCACGTCGAACTCCAGCGCCGAGATGGTCACGGGTTCGCGCAGGTCGTTGCTGCCCAAGTCCAAGCCGAACGTCGTCATCAGTGGGTAGTGCTCTCCCCGATCACCGGAGGCGAGATGATCCCGCCAACGCCGTAGATGTCGTCCGTCTCCCGAAGGTAGTCGGCGGCGTCGTGCGTGGCATCTTCTTCCTCATCCGCGCCACGCGCACCACCCAATCCGCCGAACGGGTCGAACGCGGGCTGCGCCGGTGCGGGCGTGCTCCGCTTGTGCACGGTGTCCTGGCCGCCGGCGGCGTGCCCGGCCGCGCCGGGCATCGTGCCCGTGGTCCCGCCGGGACCGGCCGCCGCCGCGTGCTGCGCGCTGGCCGCGAACGCGCCGAACTCCGCCGAGCTCGTCGACGTCGTACCGGCGGGCAGCGGGATGCCGGCGGGCAGGAGCGGGTTCGGCGAGCCACCACCGGGAGCACCGGCACCGCCACCACCGGCGTGCTGGCCGTTCGTCGTGTCGGACCCCGTGGCCGAAGACTTCCGCCGGTCCTTGTCCTGCTGGCCGGCCGAGCCGCCGATCACGCCACCCGGCCCGTACTGGGTCGAACCGGAGGAGCCCGACGCCGAGGCCGGTAACGCGGCCGTCGAAGTCCTGGTCGACCCGGACGACGACGTGCCGGTCGAGCCGCCGAACGAAGGCTGCGTCACGGGACGCGGAGCCGGAGCGCCGCCACCACGACCACCGCGGCCGCCACGCCACCCACCACGGCCACCGCCACGCCCACCGCGCGGACCGCCGTAACCCCAACCCGGCCCGGACACACCCGCCGAGTCGTTGCGCGCCACCTCGCCCGCGTTGATCACCAACTGCGGCGGCTGGTGGAACTGCCCCAACGTGCTGGTGTTGGAGAACGTGCTGGACGCGTAGGTCGTCATCACCTCACGCGCGCGCTGCTCCGCCGCGTTCTGCGCCTTCTCCTGCTGCTCGTAGTCCGTCTGCCCGCCCACCAGGTGGGTCAACGCGCTGACGAGCAGGTTCGGCTCCTCCGCGGTCACCTTCACCGGCGGCGGCATGTCCGAGCGCGCCTTCGCGATGTAGTCCGCCTGCAACTCGGCCGAGATGCGCATGACCTCCGCGCCGGCCCGGGCGTCGTCCGCCCACGAGGCCAGCGGGTTGATGCCTGCCCTGGCTTTGTCCCCGGCCGTGCCCTCCCAGGACGCGCCGGAACGCAGCACGCCGGCGTGCAGCTCGGCGTTGATCTCGGTCAACGCGGCGGAAACGCCCTGCCACCGCTCCATCGAGGCGTGCGAGGCCTTGGGCCCCGGCCCCGAGTTGATCTGCTCGTACAGCTCTTCGTGGCTGTACCCGCTCCAGCGGTGTCCATCGGGCATGAACGTTCCCCTTGCCTGCGCCGGGCGCTCAGCGGCTGCCCTGCTGTCCCATCAACCCGGTGTTGTCTTCTTCGATGGACTGGTACTGCCGCTCGACCGTGGTGAGTGCGTCCATGGCCGACTTGAGCTGCCGCTGGTAGTTCTCCAACGCGATCAGCGCCGAGTCGCCCGATTCGAGCGACCGCTCGTTGAACCGCTCCGCAGCGTCCTGGCTCACCGGGTCGCCTGCCCACGGGCGGACCCTGACCTCGGTGATCGCCAGCTCGATCTGCTTGTCCAGCTTGGTCAACGCGCCCGCGAACGCGCTGCGCAGGCTGGGGATCGCGCTCGGCTCGACGTTCAGCGTGTGCGCCAGGGGCGGTGGTGAGCCCGTGTCAGCGCCGTGGCCGTGGTCTTCCGACGGCATGGACAACCTCCCGCCTTCTCCTCGTTCCCCGTCACGCGCCGTCCGGTTCTCGCGCAACGTCACTCTAGCCACCCGGTCCGACAGCGGGGAGTAGGTGGAGCGCACATCCCCCGCGTGGATCAGCGCCGCTGCAGCAAACCGGCTACCGCCGCTTCTGCCGCCCGTTGCGCCCCTTGGCACAGGGTGTCTTGCTTCGCCGCTTTTTCGTTACCGCCGTCGCGGAACATCACGTCGAGGAACTGCCCCTCGGCGACGTCCACTTCGACGTTGCACACGTTGTCCATGCCGGGCGTCCGCACGGTCAGCCCCGGGAAACCGGCGACCGTGGTCTGCTCGGCGTGGACCTGGGCGTTCTCGCTGAGCCACACACCGACGCCCTCGACTGTGACGAGGGCGAGCCGCACGACGTTCCCGCTGATGTTGCTGCGCATGGTGCACGCCTTCGCGTTGCCGAAGCCGGTTTCCACATATGCGCTGGGCGGGTTGTCCAGGCTGAGCTCGATGCGCAGTTCGGGCGAGAGCACCGCGCACGGGTCGACGTCGTCCAACCGCAGCTCCCGCGGCCTGGGCGGCAACGACGGCACGGTGGTCGTGGTGACGGTCAGCGGTTCGTCGACCCGGTCGGCCTTCTGCTCCGGGATGGGCGTGCAGGAGGCCATCGCCAACGCGCAGAGCGTGGCGGTGAGCACCCGAGCACCCCTCATGGCGACCTACCGTAGCCGGGTCCACACGCCAAGTGGACCCTCGGCGGTGAAGCCGCACTTCGCCGCGACCCGGCGGGCCGCGTCGTCCGGGGGTCTGGCGGTGATCAGGGGCAGGTCGAGGAAACCGAAGCCGAACCGCAGCACGGCCGCCGTCGCGTGCGTCGCGATGCCCTTCCCGCGCAGGTCCGGGGTGATCCAGCAGTCGAGTTCACCGGTGCGGCTCAAGGAGATCACGCCCACGGCCGTTCCGGTGAGCTGGTCGCACACGGCCCACGAGCAGGCTTCTTCGGTGTGCCACTGGTCCGCGCGTTCGGCGATGTGCGCACCGGCCGCGTCGAGGTCCGCGCACAAACCGCCGCCCACCAACGCCCCCCGGTCGTCGATGCGGTCGTCGGCGCGGAGTTGACGCAGGTAGAACTCACCCGCGTTGATCTCGACGGCCTCCATGCCGGATGGTCCTCGCTCCGCTCGGACGGGCGAGGTCGCCCGGAAGTCGGCAGGTCGAGCCTGATTTCGCGACGATCGTAAAGCGTGATCGCCGCGAAATGAGTCGCGACCTGCCGACGCGACCCCGCAAGGCGGCGCAGACTAGTCCGTGACGAACCCGTCGTAACGCCCGGCCAGCTCTTCGAGCAGCCCGCGGTGGGCGGACGCGGGCCGGTCGTCGGGACCGGTGGTCAACTCCACCGCCCAGTCGGCGTCTTCGAGGTCGTCCTCCCCGGCGAGCACGTCCTTGTGCACCGCGCACGGCTGCCAACCCGCCGCGGCCAGTTCACGGGCGGCTTCCCCGGCGTCGTCACGGTCGTGCAGGACCAGCAACAACGGCCCCGACGCCGCTGCCGACCCGGTGCCGACACCGTCGTCCAGCAAGCCGCGCGACGACAACGCCTCGTGCAGCGAGGGGAAATCCGGGGTGTGCACGGCGTCGATGCCGACGGTCCGCGCCGCCTCGGCGTTCACGGAGTTGTCATCGCAGAACAACGTGCCCGACGGCGAGTGTTGGAGCACCCGCAACGCGCGCCGGAACGCCTCGGGCGACGGCTTGGCCACCCCGAGCCGCGCGGACGACACGACCGCGTCCACCTCGCGGTCCAGCCCCAACGCCGCCAGGTCGCGCGGCAGCCGGTCGGTGGCGTTGGACAGCAACGCCACCCGGCACCGCTCGCGCACCCGCCGCACCAGCTCCAACGCCTCGGGGATCACCTCGCCGACCCGGGTCCACGCCGCCACCGCGTCCGCCGCGCGTGCCGGCGACAGCCCTTCGGCGACCAGTTGCTCCCGCACGGCCGCGCGCCACTCCTCGTCGGTGGCACGGCCGGCCGTCGCGGGACCGGCCAGGGCGAACGACACCCGCGCCAACGTGCCGCGCGGCAGGCCGAACCCGTCCTCGATCGGCCCGTCCGGTGGGAACCGCCGCAGCACGCCGTCCAGGTCGAGCAGCAGCAGCGACGGCGCGCTCACCGCCTGCCCATCCGGCCGATCAGCAGCATCACCGCGGGGATCAGCAGGAAGACGAACGGATTGCGGAGCAGGACGAACAGCACCACGCTGATGATCGCGACCGCCGTGACGGCCGCGGTGCTCACCCGGAACTCCACCGGGGCACCGCGCCGGGCCCGGTCGGGCACGGGCGGTTCCACCCGCGGGAACGTCGGCCGTGGCGCGGGCAGGTCGCTGAACAGCGCGTACAGGTCACCGCGGGTCTTCGCGGTGGCGACGCGGGCGGAGCGGTCGCCGTACTCGTCCACGCTCAGCCGCCCCTCACCGAGGTGCGTGCCGAGCAGTCCGAGCGCGTGCTCGCGCTCCGCGTCGCCGATCCGGATGTCCCGCTCGCTCACACGGGTGAGCCTATTCCTTGATCTCGCAGATGACCGTGCCCTGGGTGACCGTCGCACCCGGCTCGGCGGCCAGCCCGGTGACCACGCCGGACTTGTGCGCGGTGACCGGGTTCTCCATCTTCATGGCCTCCAGCACGACGATCAGCTCGCCCGCCTCGACCTGCTGCCCGTCCTCGACCGCGACCTTGACGATCGTGCCCTGCATGGGCGCCGCCACCGCGTCACCGGAGACCGCCCCGCCGCCCTTGCCGCCGGCGCGCTTGCGCGGCTTGGCCTTCACGCCCGCCTTGGCCGCACCGGCACCGGCACCGCCACCGCCGCCGAGCGCCAGGTCACCGGGCAGCGAGACCTCCAGCCGACGGCCGCCGACCTCGACCACCAGGGTCTGCCGCGGCTCGGACTCCTCGGCCTCCGCGCCGTCGGTGAACGGCGCGATGGTGTTGTCGAACTCGGTCTCGATCCACCGCGTGTGCACGGTGAAGCCGTCCTCGTCGCCGACGAACGCCGGGTCGCGCACGATCGCGCGGTGGAACGGCAGCACGGTCGCCATGCCCTCCACGACCATCTCGTCCAGCGCGCGCCGGGCCCGCTCCAGGGCCTGCGGGCGGTCCTCGCCGGTGACGATCAGCTTGGCCAGCAGCGAGTCGAACTGGCCGCCGATGACCGTGCCGCTCTCCACGCCCGCGTCCACCCGGACACCGGGGCCGGACGGTGCGGTGAACGTGGTGACCGTGCCGGGGGCGGGCAGGAAGTTGCGGCCCGCGTCCTCGCCGTTGATGCGGAACTCGATCGAGTGGCCGCGCGGGGTCGGGTCCTCGGTGAACCGCAGCTCCTCGCCCGCCGCGATCCGGAACTGCTCGCGGACCAGGTCGATGCCCGCGGTCTCCTCGCTGACCGGGTGCTCGACCTGCAGGCGGGTGTTGACCTCCAAGAACGAGATCGTGCCGTCCAGCGCGACCAGGTACTCGACCGTGCCCGCGCCGTGGTAGCCGGCCTCCTTGCAGATGGCGCGGGCGGAGCGGTGGATCTCGGCGCGCTGCTCGTCGGTCAGGAACGGCGCGGGCGCCTCCTCGACCAGCTTCTGGTGGCGGCGCTGCAGCGAGCAGTCACGCGTGCCGACGACGATGACGTTGCCGTGCTGGTCGGCCAGCACCTGCGCCTCGACGTGCCGCGGCTTGTCCAGGTAGCGCTCCACGAAGCACTCGCCGCGGCCGAACGCCGTGACGGCCTCGCGCACCGCGCTGTCGAACAGCTCGGGGATCTCCTCCATCGTCCGGGCCACCTTGAGGCCGCGCCCGCCGCCGCCGAACGCCGCCTTGATGGCGACCGGCAGGCCGTGCTCCTCCGCGAAGGCGATGACCTCGTCCGGGCCGGAGACCGGGTCCTTGGTGCCGGGCACCAGCGGCGCGCCCGCGCGCGTCGCGATGTGCCGCGCGGTCACCTTGTCGCCCAGGTCGCGGATGGCCTGCGGGGTCGGGCCGACCCAGATCAGGCCCGCGTCCAGCACCGCCTGCGCGAAGTCCGCGTTCTCGGACAGGAAGCCGTAGCCGGGGTGCACCGAGTCCGCGCCCGCGCGCTTGGCCACGTCGAGGATCTTGTCGATGGAGAGGTAGCTGTCCCCGGGCGTGCTGCCACCCAGGGCGAACGCCTCGTCCGCCAACCGGACGAACGGGGCGTCCCGGTCCGGGTCGGCGTACACGGCGACGCTGGCCAGACCGGCGTCTCGGCAGGCACGGATGACCCGGACGGCGATCTCACCGCGGTTGGCGACGAGGACCTTGCGCAGCGACACGACGTCCTACCTCCTGGCAACGCTGGAACTTGGAGCGGCAATGGTCGGGGAGTTTAGTGACCCGTCAGTACCCGGTGACCGAGAGACAGCTCACGCTTGGGTGGAACAATCGGAAATCGTGACACGCCCGCCCACCGCCGCGCTTCTGACGGCTTGCGCAGCTGTGCTCATCACTATCGCGGGGTTGGTCATCGCCTGGTCACTGCGCCCTCCCGCAGCTACGGACCCCGGTGCGGAGGCGCCGCGGGACGAATTGCGGTGCGGCGCGACGGCGTGCCGTTCGGTGGTGAAGCAGGAGGTCGGTGTCGATTCAGTGGAATTGGTCGTCGGCGAGGGCGCGGGCCGGATCCGCACCAGTGGTGCTTCGGGGCCGACCATCTTCGAGCTGACCATCGCGTCTTCGGGAGCCCGGATCGACGAGTCGTCGCTGCAGTGCGTGGACGCGGAGGTCGCCGTGTGCCTGGTGCGCGGTGCGGTCAACGGCGAGGTGCTGGGCGAGGTGCTGGTGCGCCGGTCGGGTGCGTGGTCGCGGGCGCAGCTGCCGTACGTGGCCAGTGGGGCGTACTTGGCGCTGCACGACGTGAACAAGGACACGGTGGCCGACGTGGTGGCCGTGCAGCGGGTGTGCCAGGCGGGCGTGGACTGCTCGCGGTGGTTCGCGCAGGTTTTCTCGTTGGCGGGCGGTGGCGGTGAGCTGGGCTGCACGCCGGTGGTGCGTGAGGCGGAGTCCCTGCCCGGCTGGCCGACCGTGACGCCGGACCCGGCCGACCTGCGCCAATGCGGCGCATGATCATCCCGAACGTTCAACTCGGGTATCCCGAACGCAGGACACTCGCGACGCGAACGTAGGACACGCGCGTGTGTCCTACGTTCGGAACGCGCGTGTCCTACGTTCAGGTCCGGTGAGGTGAACGGTCAGGCGGGGACCGGGGTGGGGTGGGGGCCCGTCAGCAGCGGGGGCTCGCTGGGGGAGTTCAGGACCTCGTCGTCCAGCAGGCCCTCGGTGCGGGCGACCAGGACCGGGACGGTGATCTGGCCGGTCACGTTGGTGGCCGTGCGGACCATGTCCAGGATCGGGTCGATCGCGTAGACCACGGCGACACCGGTGGCGATGACCTCCGGCGGCATGTTCACCGCGCCCAGGGTCAGCGTGAGCATGGTGAACCAGCCGGTGGTGCCTGCGGTGGCCAGGGCGCCGAACACGGCGACCGCGACGATCGCCACGTACTGCCACACGCCCAGCTGCACGCCGAACAGGTTCGCGATGAACACCGTGGCGATGGCCGGGTACACGGCGGCGCAACCGTCCATCTTCGTGGTCGTGCCCAGCGGCACGGCGAACGACGCGTAGTCGTTGTCCACGCCGAGGTTGGCGGCGGTCTGCCTGCTCAGCGGCAGCGTCGCGCCCGACGAGCGGGACACGAACGCGAACTGGATCGCGGTCCACGCCTTGGCGAAGAACGTCACCGGCGACACCCGGCCGACGAACCGCAGCAGCAGCGGGTACACCACGAACAGCACCAGCAGCGACCCGCCGTACACCGACGCGATCAGCGAGAACAGCGGCCGAACGAACGAGTTGCCGTAAGTCGCGAACGCCGTGCCGATCAGGCCGAACACGCCGATCGGGGCGAGCAGCACGATCCAGCCGACGACCTTCTGGATCAGGTCGAACACCGACCGGGTCAGCGTGACGAAGGGCTGGGCCTTCTCACCCAGCGCGTACGCGGCGAAGCCGACCAGCACCGAGATGAACACGACCTGCAGCACCTCGCCCTCGGTGAAGGCGCTGAACAGGTTGGACGGGATCAGGGTCTCAAGCAGCGTGCTCCACGAGCCCTGGTCACGGGCGGCGAGCTTCTCCACCGCCGCCTGCGACGGCTCCACCCGCACGCCCGCGCCCGGCTTGAAGACCAACGCGATGGCCAGGCCGATGAGCACGGCGATCAGGGACGTGATGGCGAACCACAGCAGCGTCTTGCCGCCCAGCCGCGCGGCGCGTGACGTGCCGAGCCGCCGCAGGCTGGTGATGCCCACCACGATCGCGGTGAACACCAGGGGGATGACGGTGAACTGCAACAAGCTGGTGAAGACGTCGCCGATGGAGCCGAGGGTGGTGGTGAGCCACGCCTGGTCCGTGCTCTTGGCGACGTACCCCGCCAGGGCGCCGAGCACGAGCGCGGCGAGGACGGTGATGCCGAACACCTTCGGCTTCGTATAACTGCGGACGAACGACACGACTGCTCCGGATGGGTGCGCAGGGGTGGGCGACGGGGGCGGCGTCAGCCGCGACAGCCCGTGTTCGTCCTGCGCCCGAAGTCGATGTGACGGCGGCGCGTCAGCAGTTCACCCACAGCTCCCCCAACGCGAAGGCCCTTCGGAGAGCTTCCCGGATCAGGGAAAGTGTGACAACGGCTACCAGATGTCGGACACCGCGACGTCGACTTGACGCAGCAGCCGGCGCGTGAGCGGCAGGCTGATGCCGATCACGCTGGACGGGTCGCCGTCGATGCCGTCCACGAACCAGCCGCCCAGGCCGTCGAGCGTGAACGCGCCCGCGACGTGCAGCGGCTCGCCCGTCGCCAGGTAGGCCTCCAGCTCGTCGTCGGTCGGTCGGCCGAACCGGACCAGCGTCGCCTCGTGCCCGACCGCGCGGGCCACGACCTGCCCGCCGCGCACCCGCAGCGCGGCGTGCCCGGTCAGCAGGGTGCCGGTGGTGCCGGCCATCTTCTTCCAGCGCTCCCGCGCGACCTCGACCGTGCCGGGCTTGCCGTGCACCTCGCCGTCGGCGGTGCGCAGCATCGAGTCGCAGCCGACGATCACCGCGTCGTCGTCCTCGTCCCGGGCGATCGCCTCGGCCTTCGCCGTCGCCAGGGCCGTGACCAGCTCGTCCGGTGTCGGATCGGTGAGCGAGGCGGCCAACGCGTCCTCGTCGACGCCGGACACGCGGACGACGGGCTCGACACCGGCGGCACGCAGCACGGCCAGGCGGGCGGGTGACTGGGAAGCGAGAACGAAGCGCACGGCGTGCAGCCTAGGGCCCGCCCGGTCGGGTGGGCGCGGTACGGGGAACCGAACCCGAAATCCCTGCTCACGGCACTTCGGGATGCCGTGCCAGGCGGTGCGTAGAACTACCGATGCGCGCCGTGACGGCGTGCGGCACCCTCGGAGTGGTGCAGCGTCTGGCTCTGGTGGTCCGCCGGATCGACCGGGGTCGGGGCCGGTACCGGTGGCTCTGGTTGGTGCCGGCCGTCCTGATCCTGGTCCTGACGGCTCGGGTCGTGTCCACGGACCCGGTCGGCTACGGCGTGCCGTTCTGGCCTTTCGCCAACGGCAGCGACCGCGTCGAACAGCAGGTGATGGGGCGGGTGACGTCCGTAGCGCGGGCGATCAACCGGCTCGACGCGGTGCCGTCGGCGCTGGCCGAGCAGGGCGTCGAGGTGCTGGAGGCACGGGTCGACGTCGGCGCCATGTGGATGCGGGTCCGCCTGCACGTGCCGGACGGCACGCGGTGCCGCGAGGTGACCGTGCTCGGCGACGGGGTGCAGGTCAACTCCCGCCGCGTGGATTGCTGAGCGCAAGCCGAGAACCGCCGCCGGGGTGTGCCGGCGGCGGTCTTCGAGCGATGTTCAGAACGGCAGTGCTGACGACCGCCAGGCACCTGGGCCGTGCGGCAGCGGGCGCCTGACCTGCCGGGACTTGTCCGACCACGCCGAACGGCGCGGCTCGTCCACGGCGGGACCGTCGGCCGAGGCGAGACCGACCACGACCGCCGTCACGGCGGCCAACTCGACGTCGTCCGGGTTGCCGCGCACCACCCGGAGGTGCGGCCCGCCGCTCACAGCGGGATGTTCCCGTGCTTCTTGGGCGGCAGCACCTCGCGCTTGTCGCGCAGCACCGCCAGCGCCCTGGCGACGTGCGCACGCGTGAAAGAGGGAGGGATCACACCGTCAACATAGCCGCGTTCCGCCGCGACGTAAGGGTTGCAGAGGGTGTCTTCGTACTCTTGCTGCAAACGGGCCCGAAGCGCGTCCACGTCCTCGCCGGCCGCCGAAGCCGTCGCCAGCGTCTTGCGGTGCACGATGTTCGCCGCGCCCTGCGCGCCCATGACCGCGATCTGCGCCGTCGGCCACGCCAGGTTGATGTCCGCGCCGAGGTGCTTGGAACCCATCACGTCGTACGCGCCGCCGTACGCCTTCCGGGTGATCACGGTGACCAGCGGCACGGTCGCCTCGGCGTAGGCGTAGATCAGCTTCGCGCCGCGCCGGATGATGCCGTTCCACTCCTGGTCGGTGCCGGGCAGGAAGCCGGGCACGTCCACGAACGTCAGCACCGGGATGTTGAACGCGTCGCAGGTCCGCACGAACCGCGCCGCCTTCTCCGAGGCGTCGATGTCCAGGCAGCCCGCGAACTGGGTCGGCTGGTTGGCCACCACGCCGACCGAGTGGCCGTCCACCCGGCCGAAGCCGACCAGGATGTTCGGCGCGAACAGCGGCTGGACCTCCAGGAACTCGCCCTCGTCCAGCACGCGGGTGATGACCTCGTGCATGTCGTAGGGCTGGTTCGCCGAGTCCGGGATCAGTGTGTCCAGTTCGCGGTCGGACTCGGTGATCGAGTCCTCGACCGAACCGTGCACCAGGTCGTCCGGCGCGTCGAAGACGGGCGGCTCGGACATGTTGTTGGCGGGCAGGTAGGACAGCAGCTCCTTGACGTAGGAGATGGCGTCCTCTTCGTTCTCGCCGAGGTAGTGCGCGTTGCCGGACTTGGTGTTGTGCGTGCGCCCGCCGCCCAGCTCCTCGAAGCCGACGTCCTCGCCGGTGACGGTCTTGATCACGTCCGGGCCGGTGATGAACATGTGCGAGGTCTGGTCGACCATGACCACGAAGTCGGTCAGCGCGGGCGAGTAGACGTGACCGCCCGCGTTCGCGCCCATGATCAGCGAGATCTGCGGCACGACGCCGGACGCGGCCACGTTGCGGCGGAAGATCTCGCCGTAGAGGCCGAGCGAGACGACGCCCTCCTGGATGCGCGCGCCGCCGCCCTCGTTGATGCCGACGATCGGCCGGCCGGTCTTGATCGCCAGGTCCATGACCTTGACGATCTTCTCGCCGTAGACCTCGCCGAGCGAGCCGCCGAAGACCGTGACGTCCTGGCTGAACACGCACACCGGGCGGCCGTCGACGGTGCCGTAGCCGGTCACCACCCCGTCGCCGTAGGGCCGGTTGCGCTCCTGCCCGAAGTTCGTCGAGCGGTGCCGCGCCAGCTCGTCCAGCTCGACGAACGAGCCGGGGTCGAGCAGCAGTTCGATGCGCTCGCGGGCGGTCTTCTTGCCCTTGGCGTGCTGCTTCTCCACCATGCGCGCCGAACCGGCGTGCACGGCCTCCTCGTTGCGCCGGTAGAGGTCGGCCAGCTTCCCGGCCGTGGTGTGGACGTCCGGCTCCTCGCCGATGGGGGCGGTCGCACTGCTCATAGCGCGGCAGCTTAACCAGACCGTCTCGGTACGGCCGGGGGTAGTAGCCCAGGTCACTGGACAGGGAGTTGACCTCCAGCGCGGTGGAGGTTGCAGGCTTGATCACGGCGTCCCGCCCCACCATCCACACCGCTCCGACACAGCGGGTGGGGCGGGTCGCTTCTAACCTTCGAGCGTGACCTTGGATGCCGCCGCCCTCCGCTCCGCCCTCGTCGGCCCCTACGCGACCGTCGACGTGGTCGCCGAGACCGGTTCCACGAACGTCGACCTGTGCGACGCGGCGAACCGCGGCGCGCACGACCGCACCGTGCTCATCGCCGAACGGCAGACCGCCGGTCACGGGCGACGCGGCCGGGGCTGGACGTCGCCGACCGGTGGCCTGTACCTGAGCGCGCTGTTCCGGCCGACCGGCGTGCCACCCGCGCGGTTGCCGTGGTTGACGCTGCTCGCGGGCCTGGCGCTGGTCCGCACGGCCGCGAGCGTCGGCGTGGACGCGTCGCTGAAGTGGCCGAACGACCTGCTCGTCGGTGACGCCAAAGCGGCGGGGGTGCTGGCCGAGATCGCTCCGGGCGCGACGCAGGCGGTGGTGGTCGGCATCGGGCTCAACGTGGCCAGGCTGCCCGACGGCGTCGAGCCGGGCGCGGGTGGCCTCGTGCCGACCAGCCTCGAAGACCACGCCGGTCCGCTGGACCGCACCGAGGTGGCGATCACGCTGCTCCGCGAGCTGGCCGCGGTGGAGGAGCGGTGGCGGCGGGCCGGTGGCGACGAGCCGTCGTTGCGCGAGGAGTACCGGCGGCACTGCGGCACGCTCGACCGCTCGGTGCGGGTCGAGCTGGCCAGGGGCGAGGCGCTGCTCGGGACGGCCCGTTACGTGGAGTCCGACGGCACGCTCCTGGTCCGCGACGACGCGGGCGCCGACCACTCCGTTTCCGCCGGGGACGTGGTGCACCTGCGGGTACGGTGAGGCCCTGAGGCGTGCCCAGCCACCGAAGGGGACCAGTCGTGGCGTACCCGGACGACTTGCTCAGCACGGGCGAGCACGTCGTGATCCACCAGCACCCGCACTGGAAGACGCTGCTCGTCCCGGTGCTCGTGCTCGTCGTCGCGGTCGGCGGTGGCGCTTACCTCGCGGTGCTGGTGTCGGACTTCGGCTGGGCGTCGATCGCGTGGCTCGTACTCGCCGCGGTCGTCGTGGTGCTGGTCACCTGGCTGACCCTGGCGCCGGTGGTCCGCTGGCGCACCACGCACTTCATCATCACCAGCGAGCGCGTGATGTACCGGATCGGCGTGTTCAAGCGCACCGGGCTGGACATCCCGCTGAGCCGGATCAACAGCGTCCGCTTCGAGCACACCCTGCTGGACCGGGTGCTGGGCTGCGGCACGCTGATCATCGAGTCGGCGTCGGACGAGCCGTTGGAGTTCGACGACATCGGGCGGGTGGAGAAGGTGCACTCGCTGCTGTACCGGGAGATCAACGACAACCCCGCCGACGACCACCGGACGGAGGACAGGGTCACAGATGGGCGCGCGTGAAGTCGGCCTGCCGGACACGGTGGGCGCGAACGGACTGCCGGACCGCGTGACGATCTGGGAGGTCGGGCCGCGGGACGGGCTGCAGAACGAGTCCGAGGTCGTGCCGGTCGCCACCAAGCTGGAGTTCCTGGACCGGCTGGCCGACGCGGGCGGCACGGTGCTGGAGGCCACGAGCTTCGTGCACCCCAAGTGGGTGCCGCAGCTGGCCGACGCCGAGGAGCTGCTGGCCGGCCTGGTCAAGCGCCCCGGCGTGAGCTATCCCGTGCTGGTGCCCAACGAACGCGGGCTGGAGCGCGCGCTGCGCGCGGGCGTCGAGCACGTCGCGATCTTCGCCAGTGCCACCGAGACGTTCGCCCAGCGCAACCTGAACCGGTCGCTGGACGAGCAGTTCGCCATGTTCGACCCGGTCGTGTCCCGCGCCAAGGCCGAGGGGCTGGCGGTGCGCGGGTACGTGTCGATGTGCTTCGGCGACCCGTGGGAGGGCGCCGTGCCGCGCGAGCAGGTGGTCGGCGTCGGCAAGCGGCTGCTGGACATGGGCTGTGACCAGTTGTCGCTGGGCGACACGATCGGTGTGGCCACGCCGGGTCAGGTGACCGCGCTGCTGGCCGGTTTCGACGGCGTGGACCGGCTCGCCGTGCACTTCCACGACACGTACGGGCAGGCGCTGGCGAACACGCTGGCCGCGGTGCAGGCGGGCGTGCGCACGATCGACTCGTCGGCCGGCGGGCTCGGCGGCTGCCCCTACGCGGAGTCCGCGACCGGCAACCTGGCCACCGAGGACCTGGTGTGGATGCTCGACGGGCTGGGCGTCGAGCACGGTGTGGACCTCGACAAGCTCGCCGACACCAGCGCGTGGATGGCCGAGCGGCTGGGTCGGCCGAGCCCGTCGCGGGTGGTCCGGGCGCTGCGGGGGTAGTGCCGTGCGGGTCGTCGAGCTGACACCGGAGACGTGGCCGTACGCCGGTTTCGAGCTGGTGGAGCGCCGCGGCGCGAACCGGGCGCTCGTGCGGCTCACGTGATCGAACGGCACCCCGGCGTCCTGGTGTGGCGGCTGCCGGAGCCGCTGCTGGCGATCTCGTCCGGCCCGCACGGCGGCGGCCTCGGCGTGCGGCACTGGGCGCTGAACGCGACCGTGCCCAAGGACTACGCGCGCACCGACCCGGACGTGCACGTCGCCGAGATCGCGGCCGACCTCGGGCTGCGCGGTCCCGGCACCGGGCTGCTCACCGCCGTCGACGTGCGGGACGTGGTGCTGGAGACCGAAGGTGGTGTGCGGTCGTGGGTGACGACGGGGATCGGCGCGCACCCGACGTGGGCCGCCGGGCCGCCCGCCGAGAACCCGCCCAGCGTCGGCACGATCAACGCGGTGTGCGTGCTGCCGGTGCGGCTGGCGGACGCCGCCCTGGTCAACGCGGTAGCGACCGTCGCCGAGGCCAAGGCGCAGGCGCTGGGCGAGGCGGGTGTGCCGGGCACCGGGACGGTGACGGACGCGGTCGTGCTGCTGTGCCCGTCGGACGGTCCGGTTGAGCCGTACGGCGGGCCGCGGTCGGTGATCGGGTCGGCGTTGGCGCGAACGGTGCACCGCGCCGTGCACACCGGGATTTCCCTCGAACGGACGGGAACCCGGGTAGGGGTCGTAACGTCCAACGCGCGACCGACGACCATGCCCGGCGACGGCGAAACCCGGAGGTGGCCGTGACGACCGATCACCGCGCCCAGGTGGACGAGCTGCTCGCCGACTACCGGCGCAGCCGCGACCAGTTGGCGTCCGTGCAGCGCGACCTGGCCCGGATCTCCGGGTCGGCCACCAGCCCCGACGGCTCGGTGACCGCCGTGGTCGACGCCAAGGGCACGCTCACCGACCTGGAGCTGGACGACCGCGCGTACCGGTTGCGGCCGGCGCAGCTCGCCCAGTTGATCCTGCGCACGACGCGGGAAGCGGTGGCCAAGGCCGCCGAGGGCACCTACCGGACGTTGAGCCCGGTGCTGCCCGCCGGCACGGATCCGGCGGCGTTGCTGCGCGGCACGGCCGACCTTCGCCCGGAAGAGATCGGCGCCGACGAGGTCCCGCCGACGGAACCGGCCAGGCGGCGCCCGGTCGCCGATGACGACGAGGACTTCGAGCAGCGCGACTGGCTCGACGCCGACGCGAACCCGGCCGTCGCGCCGAGCCCTGGCCACGATCAGGACTTCGGCACGGGTCGCCGCCCGAACCCGAGCCCGATCGCGAGGAGAACGAGATGACCGGCTTCGAGACCGACCTCGCCCGCCTCGCCGAGGGGGCCGACGACTTCACCGCGTTCGCCGAACGCGCCGGGAAGATCGCGGGCGAGCTGAGCGGTGTGCTGGACTCGATCGGTGACTGCTGGGGTGCCGACGCGATCGGGCAGAGCTTCGCGGCGAGCCACGTGCAGCCGTCGGGCGAGGTGTTGAGCGGGCTGACGGGGTTGAGCTCGGGGTTCGGCGGCGTCGGGGAGCGCTTCGCCGCGACGGCCCGGACGTACCGCGAAGTCGATGAGGGCAACAGCGACGCGCTCGGCGCGATCTGACTCAGGGGGCCGTGATGGGGATCGAGCTGCCGGCCGAGCTGGCCGACGTCGCCGCCAAGGCCGGGGTGTCCTGGCCCCAGGCCGATGAGGACAAGCTGCGCGCGTCCGCCACCGCGTGGCGCGAGGCGGGCACCAAGCTCTCCACGCTGGCGGGTGAGTCCGACGGTTCGGCGGGCAAGGCGCTGACCGCGATGACCGGGTCGACCGGTGAGGCGGCGCGCGGCCACTGGAACAAGTTCACCGCGCCGGACGGCACGCTGAACTCCGTGCTGCGCGGCTGCCACGCGGCGGCCGACCGGTTGGACCACGCGGCCGAGCAGATCGGCGCGGCCAAGGTCGAGCTGGTGCGCGAGCTGGTGAACCTGGCGAAGAACAACGACGCCGCTCAGCAGGCGGCGGGCGCCGGGCACCCGACGGCGTTGCTGGGACTGGACACGGCGGTGCGCGGCGCGGCGGCCAACATCGCCCACCTGACCGACACGTTGACCAGCGCGGTGCGGTTGGACAGCGGTGTGCAGATCGGCGGCCACCAGCCACCGGTCGATGCCAACCCCGGCGTGCACGCGCCCGGCGACGCGGGCCCCGGCCAAGGGCAAGGTCAAGGCCACGGTTCCGGTTCGGGCCAGCCGCAAGGCGGTGGCCTGCTGGGCGGCGGCCAGGGCGGCGGTCTGCTCGACGGCCTGCTGCCCGGCGGTTCCGAAGGCCGTGGTGACGGTGCCGCCCAGGCCCCCGGCGCGGGTGCTCCGGGCGCCGGTGCTCCCGCCGCGGCTCCGGGCAACGGTCAGGCTCCCGGCCTGATCGGTGGTCTGCTCGGCGCGGTGACCGACACGGTGACCGCGGTGACCGAGCCGGTCGTGGACGTGGTGGAGACGGTCGCACCGCCGGTCGCGGCCGTGGTGGAGCCGGTGCTGGACACGGCGGGCGACGTCGTGCAGGACGTCGGCGGCGCGGTGGACGACACGGTCGGCCGCACCGTCCAGGGCGCGGCGGACACGGTCCAGGGCGTGGCCGACGCGGTGGCACCGGGCCACGACAACGCGCCCGGCCGGTCCGGGGCGGCACCCGGTCAAGGCGGCGGCCAGGGCGGTGGCCTGGGCAACCTGGTCGGCGACGTGGTGAACCCCGTGCTCGGTGCCGCGGCCCCTGTCGTGGAGCCCGTCACCCGCGGCACGGACACCGTGACGCAGTCGGCGGCGGCGGTGCTGGACCGTCCGCTGCTGCCGCACACCGAAGCACCGCACGCGACCGCCCAGCCCGCGGCTCCGGCCGCGAACCAGGCCACGCCGCAGGGTCCGTCGTTCAGCGGCCCGTCCGCCGGTGGCGCGCCCGCGGCGGCTCCGGCCGCCGCTGCGGCGGCTGCCGTCGCGCAGAGCCCGGCCGCGAACGCCAACGCCGCCGCGAACACCCAGGCTCCCGGCCAGCAGCCCGCGCCGAAGGTCGAAGCGCGTGCCGCCCAAGCGGGTCAGCTCCAGCCCGGTCAGCCGCCGGCGGGTCAGTCGCCGACGGGCCAAGGCCCGTCCGGCTCCGGCCAGTCGGGTTCGGGCCAGTCGGGTTCGGGCCAGTCGGGTTCGGGACAGCCCGGCTCGGGACAGCCCGGCTCGGGACAGCCCGGCCAAGGGCAGTCCGGCCAAGGGCAGGGCCAGAACCAGGGCCAAGGTGGTCAGGCCAAGGGCGAAACCGCGGCGAAGGCCGAAGGCCAGGCCAAGGCCGAAGCCCAGTCGAAGGCCGAGGCGCCGCAGGCCAAGGGCGAGCTCAAGGACGTCCAGAAGGACCTCAAGGACGCCCTGGCGGCCGTCGGGCAGGCGGTGAAGGAGGGCGACCTCGCGTTCGCGGTCGTCCCGCTCCCGGTCGGCGGTCGCGACACCACCGCACCGCCGCTCCCGGCCGGGCCGACGTCCGCGACCCTGCCGACCGAACCGGACGCCACCCCGCCCGCGGCACCGGTGCGGGCGGCGCAGGGCGCGCAGCCGACCACCGAAGCGGCGGCGTTGTTCCTGCTGCACATGTTCCCGGGCGGCACGCTCCCGCCGCCCAGCGCCAAGCCCGCCCGCCAGCTGCCGCCGCCGTCGGAGGACGAGACGTTCGCGGCGGGCCTGCGCTTCGAGCCGCAGGGCCACCCGGACGGCCACCTGGTCGACGCCTCCGCCCAGTTCGGCCTCGACCTGCGCGCGGTGAGCCAGGACGCGCTGCGCTCACGCCTGTCCGGCGCGCAGCCCACCGGCCCGGTCTCGACCGACCCGGTGCCCGCGGTCAACCGGCCACGCCTGGTCCTGCGGCCCGGCACCGCGCCGGACCCCGTGCTGCTGGCCGGCTACGACCCGTTGGCGGGCCTGCACGAACGCGACTGGGACCGCCGGTTCCTGGCGCGCGCCGACCCGCCCGAGTACGCCTGGCCGCCCGGCGAGCTGTTCCCCGAGGGCGGTTACGAGGCGGGCCAGCCCGGTGTGCTCGCGGTCGGCGTGGAGCTGGACCGGTTCGGCGGGCCGGAAGGCCGGGTGCTGTCCCAGCTCGGCACCCCCTACGCGGAACGCTCGCTGCCGCCCGCGCTGGTGGACGCGGGCTACCACCGCTACCGGGTGCTGAAGGTGCTGCCGGTGTGGTTCACCCTGTCCGCCGAGTGGTTCGGCCAGCCCGGCGGCGGCGCCCGCTTCCGCGCCACCTACCCGGTCGCCGACCTGATCGCGCTGGGCTACCTGGAGGAGATGGCATGAACGCGGAGTCGGTCCAGGGCTGGCTGCTGGCGGCCGGTGTGCCCGCGGAGGTCGTGTCGATCGGCGCGGAGGCCGAGCACAAGTGGTGCCTGCTGCCGACCGAGGAGGGTTTCGAGGTCTTCTGGCGCGAGCAGGGCAACCGGTACGACTGGGCGGCGTTCACCAGCGAGGACGTCGCCTGCTACTACCTGTTCGGCCGCCTGGTGTGGGCGCAGGTCGTGCGCGGCGCGGTCGGCGTGCTGCCCCAGGCCGCGAAGACCGAGACCGAGACCGCCGAGGTCGCTGAGCCGAAGAGCGCAGCGCCTACCGAGGCGTGAGGTCGGTCCGCCAGGTCACGCCGACCACGTCCTCCGCCTTCGGCACGGGCAGGAACAGCGCGAACGTCGCCGGCCGGGCGGTGGACAGCTCAAGCCGCCCGCCGTCGGCGTCCACCAGGGCACGCGCCAGCGCCAGGCCGACCCCGGTCGACCCGCCGCCGGACACACCGCGCTCGAAGATGTGGTGCGCCAACTCGTCCGGCACGCCCGCGCCGCCGTCGGCGACCTCCACGACCACCGTGCCGTCGTCACGGCGCGCGGACACCACGACCATGCCCTCGCCGTGCCGCAGGGCGTTGTCCAGCAGCACGCCGATCGCCTCGCGCAGCCGGGCGGGCGTGGCCCGGGCCAGCAGGCCGTCCGGCACCTTCACCCGCAACGCCCGCCCGACGCGCCGCATCGGTTCACGCCACTCCTCGGCGATGGCCATCAGCTCCGCGCACAGGTCCAGCGGTTCCGCGCCGACCGCGCGGGCGGCCCGGGCCGCGGCCAGCATCTCGTTGAGCACCTCGGCCAGCCGTTCGGCCTGCTCCAACGCCGCCCGCGCCTCGGCCGCCATGTCCGGCTCCGGGTGCAGCGACAACGCCTCCAGCCGCAGTTGCAACGCGGTCAGCCTGCTGCGCAGCTGGTGCGAGACGTCGCCGACCAGCTCCCGTTCCCGCTGCACGAGCTGCGCCAGCGCGCCCGCCGACCGGTCGAGCGCGTCGGCCACGAGGTCGAGCTCCGGCACGCCGTGCCGCCGGTCGTCCCGCCGGAAGTCGCCCGCGCCCAACCTCGTCGCGCGCGCCGCGACGTGCCGCAACGGCTTGGCGAGCTTGCGCGCGGTCACCGTGGCCACCACCGTGCCGGTGCTCACCGACAGCACGACGAGCAGCACCACCAGCGCCGCGACCTGGTACTGCGCGGTGTGCATCGGCGCGGACGACAGCTCCAGCCGGACCGTGCCCTGCTGCGCGATCGGCACTTCCACCGACAACGGGTCGGGGCCGGGCGTGCGGCCGAACTCGTGCCTCCCGCTGGGCGTGGTCACGATGAGGTGGCCGCCTTCCGGCACGCCGACCTCCACCGGCTCCAGGTCGATCGGCCTGCCGTTGGCGATCTGGTCGTCGATGGACGCGGCGATCCGCTGCGCCCGCGCGGCCAGGTCGGTGCGGGCGCCGTCCTCGACCAGCCGCAACGCCGTGTAGCCCAGCGGCAAGCCCAGGGCGAACCCGGTGACCGCGACGGCCAGCAGGATCGCCCGCAGGATCCGGCTGCGCATCAGTCGGCGGTGTTGAAGCGGAAGCCGACACCGCGCACGGTCGCGATGCGGCGCTCCACCGAGCGCACGTCACCGAGCTTGCGGCGCAGCCAGGACATGTGCATGTCGAGGGTCTTGCTGCTCTTGAGCTCCGGGTCGTTCCAGACCTCGGACAGGATCTCGTCGCGGTGCACCACCTGGCCCGCGCGTTGGATCAGCACGCGCAGCAGCTCGAACTCCTTGTTCGCCAACTGCACCTCCAGCCCGTCGACGGTGACGCGGCGGGCGGCGAGGTCCATCCGCACGCCGTTGACCTCCAGCGTGCCGGGCGCGCGGCGGCGCAGCAGGGCGCGGATGCGGGCCATCAGCTCGGCGAGCCGGAACGGCTTGGCCACGTAGTCGTCGGCGCCCGCGTCGAGCCCCACCACGAAGTCGACCTCGTCGGACCGCGCGGTGAGCATCAGCACCGGCAGCCCGCGTCCGCCCGCGCGCAGCCGGCGGCACACCTCCAGCCCGTCCATCCCCGGCAGGCCCAGGTCGAGCACCAGCAGGTCGACGCCGTTGTGCTCGGCGGCCTCCAGCGCGCCCAGGCCGTCACCGACCACCTGCACCTGGTAGCCCTCCCGCTGTAACGCGCGGGACAGCGGTTCAGCGATCGCCGGGTCGTCCTCGGCCAACAAGACCACGCTCACGGCACCCAGCGTAGGCGTGGCACGATCCCGTGCGTGTCCGACCTTCGCGCAGACTTGTCCCTGGCCCTCCGCCTGGCGGACGAGGCCGACAAGATCACCACCGCCCGGTTCCGCGCCCTGGACCTCGTCGTCGAGCGCAAGCCCGACCGCACCCCGGTGACCGACGCGGACACGGCGGTCGAGGACGCCATCCGCGCGGTGCTCGCGGCCGAGGCGCCGGACGACCTGATCGCGGGCGAGGAACGCGGCGGCGGCACGGCGGGCGACGGCCGGACGTGGGTGCTCGACCCGATCGACGGCACCAAGAACTTCCTGCGCGGTGTGCCGGTGTGGGCGACGCTGATCGCGCTGGTCGTGGACGGTGCGCCGGTGGTCGGCGTGGTGAGCGCGCCCGCGCTGGGCCGGCGCTGGTGGGCTTCGACGGGCGGCGGCGCGCACACCCGTGACGCCTCAGGCGAGCGGCCGATCTCGGTGTCGGCGGTGCGCGAGCTGTCCGACGCCTACCTGTCGACCACGCACCTGGGCACGTGGAGCGAGTACCACTCGCGCGAGGCGTACCTGGCGCTGGTCGACGCGTGCTGGGAGAACCGGGCGTTCGGCGACTTCTGGCAGCACTGCCTGGTCGCGGAGGGTGCGATCGACGTGGCCGCGGAGCCGATCGTGAACCCGTGGGACGTGGCGCCGTTCCAGGTGCTGGTGACGGAGGCCGGTGGCCGGTTCAGCGACCTCGGTGGCGTGGCGCGCTTCGACGGTGGCAACGTGCTGTCCACCAACGGCCACCTGCACGACGCGGTGCTTGCGGTGCTCGCCGAAGGCCGCTGAACCGGGCGGTCAGAACTTGTCCAGCGCGATCGCGCCGTAGGTCGTGGTCGGCGTCGGCGGCGTGCTGAACCGCCCGTTGACCAGGTAGAACCGGTCGCCCCAGGCGGCGACGGTCGCGGGCACGTCGAACCGCGGGTCGGTCACCCTCGCCACGACTTCGGCGCGGCGCGCGTCCGGGCTCAGCTCCAGCTTGGCGAACAGGTTCACCCGGTTCTGCACCACGTAGAGGCCGCGGCCCTCGCGCAGCAGGCCGTCGTTGCGCTCCAGCGCTTCGCCGCCCAGGTCGACCTCGGTGGTCACGCCGGTGTCCGGGGCCACCCGGAACAGCTTGCCGGTGGAGGTCTGGCCGATCAGCAGCGCGTCGCCGTCCGGGGTGGTGACGATGCCGTTGGCGTTGGCCACCTCCGGCACGTGGACCAGGTCGCCGGTCAACCGGAGGCGGGTGATCCGATCGGGGTGGGGCAGTTCACCGCGCGGCCCGAGCGGCAGCCGGTACAGCACCGGCTGGAACGAGTCGGTGAGCCACACCGCGTCCCGGGTGATCACCAGGTCGTTGACGAACGACTCGCCCTCGGCGAGCCGGTAGCCGCGCAGCACCCGACCGGAGAAGGCGTCGACCACCCGGACGTCGCCGCCGGAGCCGCCCGCCACGAACAGCCGGCGCCGCGCCGAGTCGACCTTGAGGCCGAGCGACGGCGTGCCGGTGCCCGCGCTGAGCACCCGGCCCCGTCCGGTGGCCAGCGCCACCTGGTAGATCGTGCCGTCGGCGCGGGAGCCGAAGTAGGCCATCGGCCACGCGCCGATCGCGATGCCCTCCGGCATGAACCCGTCCGGCAGCGGGAACTCCGTCGGCATCGCCGTCGCCGCGGCGGTCGACGGCAGCACGGCCGCCACCCCGAACCCCACGGCCGCCGCCAACGCGGTGCGCCTGCGCATCATCGAAAAACCCCTCCCGGGAAAACGATCACCTGGCGCCAGTGTCGTCACCGGTTGCCCCGAACCGCCAATATCGCTTGGGCATCCCGACATACCCTCCGATGATGTCGATCGACCTGCGGCTGATGCGCTACGTGGTGACGGTCGCCGACGAGGGCGGTTTCCAGCGGGCCGCCGACCGGCTGCGCGTCGCCCAACCCGCGCTCAGCCGGCAGATCGGCGACCTGGAACGCGGGCTTGGGGTCGCCCTGTTCACCCGGCGGCCGACCGGGCTCACCGAGGCCGGGCGGGTGTTCGTGGCATCCGCGCGCCGCATCCTCGACGACGCCGACCGGCTGGCCGAGCTGACCAGGGCGGCCGGGCGCGGCGAGTTCGGCACGGTCCGCCTCGGGTACGTCACCAGTGCCGCGTACGGCGCGGTGCCCCGACTCGTGGACGCCGTCCGCGAGCGCTATCCGGGCCTGGGCGTCGACCAGACCGAGGCGTGGTCGGTGGAGCTGGTGGACGGGCTGGTCGGGAAGAGGTTCGACCTGGTGCTGTCCCGGAGCGTGCCCGAGCACCCGGAGCTGGACCGGACCACGTTCCAGCGGGAGGACCTGATCGTGGTCGTCGGCTCGGCCCACCCCCTGGCCGACCGGGACTCGGTCACCCCGGCGGACCTGGTCGGCAGTCGACTGCTGCTGTCCCGGCGGCACATGCCCGGCTACCGCGCCGCGCTGCTGGCCGCGCTCGGTCACGTCCCGGAGATCGAGGACACCAAGCTGCCCGGGTGGCGCCGGTTCGACGAGCTCGCGCCCGGTGAGGTGTACCAGCTGGTGCCGCGCACCCTGGGCGACCACCTGCCCCCGGACGCGGTCATGATCCCGTTCGCGGACCGCGTGCCCGCGCCGGACCTCGAACTGGTGTGGCGGCGTGACCCGTCGCCGTCGGCCGCCCTCGTGATCGCCTGCGCCGCCGGTCAGGAACGGCCGGGCGGTTCCTCGTCGTCGGGGCGGTCGTAGGCCCTGGTGACGCGGCGTGGGCGGAAGTCGGCTTCCGGGAAGACCCACTTCTTATAACCCCACCAGCGGAACGCCATGGCGATCAGGGTGCCGATGATCTGGGCGCTGATGAAGTCGGCGACCTCTTCGCCGAGCCTGCTCACGTGCGGCTCCTGGAAGTGCAGCAGGTACCGCGACACCCACAGCGGCATCGAGTTCAGCGCGATGCCGATGCCGTTGACGAGGAAAAACAGCGCCGCCTCGTGGGCTCGCTCACGCCCGCCCCTGGTCTTGAACGACCACTCGCGGTTGAGCACGTACGACACGATGGTGGCCACCAGCGTCGCCACGATCTTCGCGGTGACCGGCTTCTCGCTCAGCACGGTGGTCTTGAGGCCGATGAAGATGGCCGTGTCGATCACGAAGCAGGTGCCGCCGACCACGGCGAACTTCAGCAGCTCTCGGTGCTTGAGGGCCAGGGAGCGCAGCGGTTCGGGCAGGTGGAGGACGACGCTTTCGACAACGGACACCTTGGCAGTGTACGGAAAGCGGGGTGAAAGGCCTGTTCAGGCCACTTCGCGTTCCTCGGCGACGACGTGCAGCGGCCGCACCGACGGGCGGGCGCCCGCCTGGGGGAAGACGAACTTCCGCATCGCCCAGAACTTGAAACCCGTGGCCAGGAGCATGCCGATCACCGAGCCGGCGGCGAAGTCGGCGATCTCCGAGTGCAGGTCGAACACGTGCCGCGAGACGTACAGCGGCAGCAGGTTCACCCCGATGCCGATGCCGCTGACCACGAAGAACAACGCCGCCTCGTGGTGTCGCTCACGCCCACCCCTGGTGTGGAAGGACCACTCGCGGCTGAGCACGTACGACGAGATGACCGCCACCAGCACCGCGATGGCCTTGGCCGTGACGACCTTGTCCTGCAGCACGGTCAGCTTCAACGCGTACCAGACACCGTTGTCGATCACGAACGTCGTGCCGCCGACCACGGCGAACCGGATCAGCTCACGGTGCTTGTTGATCAGGAACCGGACCGGTTCCGGGAGCAGGCCCAAAACCCGGCGCACGAGTGGCAGCACCGGGGCAGGCTACCGAGCCGCGTGACCGAACGATCACGAAGGGGTACCGCAGCGGCCGGGGAAAGGGTCGTCCCAACCCGGGGGCAGCCACGGCGGCCTGGGCCGGCACGGTTCGGTGCGCGTGGGTGGCGGCGTGGCCGTGGTCGTGGTCGGCGTGGGGGTCGGTTGCTGCGTGGGCTGCGTCGTGGTCGGTGCGGACGGCTCGGTGGTCGTGGTCGGCGGGGTCGTCGACGGTGCCGGAGGAGACGACGGGTCGGTGGTCGTCGGCGTCGTCGGACCGGCCGTCGTCGTGGTGGTCGGTGGCGTCGTGCGGGTGGTGGTCGGCGTCGGGGTGGTCGTGTTCGTGGTCGTGCCGCCCGGTGGTTCCGGGAAGTGGGGGTGGCCGCCGCCGGGGCGCAGCGAGATCGGCACCTCGACGCTCTCCTCCGCCGTCCCCAGCGTCGCCGAGACCCGCACCACACCCTCGTGGTGGGGGTGGCCGAACGCCCAGACGGCCAGCCGGAACGACTCGCCGCGCTCCAGCGGCACCTCGCACACCACCCGGCTCCAGGACCGCTCGCAGCCCGGCCACAGCGAGACCAGCACGATGTGCTCGTCGGACTCCACGACCAGGCGCAGGTCGCCCGCCCGGCCGCCGGTGTTGGTGGCCCTGATGTCCAGCCGCGGGTCCCAGAACCCGTGCTGCCACTTGTCGACCAGCAGTTCCAGGTCGTCGTGCACCGGTCGGACCACGACGTCGACCGCGATCGCCACGCTCAGCGTCGTGCCCGCGCTCACCGTGCCGGTGATCCGGCCGGTGGTGGCGTTGTCGTCGGCCTGGACGCGGAAGACGAACGTCGCCGTGCCGCCGGGTGCGATGCCGTCGGCGGAGGTGCACGTCACCGTGCCGATGCCCGCCGGGCAGGCCACGGTCTGGTCGGTCGCGCCGTCGAGCTGGACCAGCCGCCCGCCCGCGAACGACGCGACGGGGCCGGCGGACCGGACACCGGGCGGCAGGTCGAGCGCGGCGGTCACCGGTTCGGACGCCGTCTCACCGGCGTTGCGCACGGTGATCGGCAGGTCGACCGGTGCCTCACCGGGCGTCAGGGAGAACCCGCTGGGCACGACCGGCACCAGGTCCGCCGGTGCCGGCTGCGGCTCGGGCGTCGGTTCCGGCTCGGGCGCGGGGGCGGGCGCCGGTGTCGGCGCGGGTGCCGGTGGCGGCACGGGCGCGGGTTCGGTGGTGGGAGCGGGCTGCGGCGACGGCTCGGGCGAGGGCGGTGGCGGCGGGTTCGGCACCGGTGGCTGGGTGGGCGCCGCAGGCTGCGCGGTCGACACCGGCGCGGCCTGCGCCGCGGGCACCTGCTGGTCGTCACCCGCGGCCAGCCCGATCGCCACGGCGATAGCCAGCGCGGCGGCCGAGGCGGCGGCGCCGAGGAACTGGCGCGGTGCGGACGCGGCGGCACCGGCGGCGCCACCCGTGCCCGCGGCCGCGGCGGCGACCGTGACGGCCTTGGCCGTGCCCGCGCCGAGCGTGGCCAGGTAGCCGGTCGCGCCGACGCCGAGCACCAGCGGCGCGATGATCCCGCGCAGCGCGCCGTTGACGTCGGCCAGCTCGGCGGCCAGCGCCCGGCAGCTCGTGCACTCGTCCAGGTGAGCTTCGACTTGCGTGGTCTCCCGCTTGGACAGCCCGCCCCTGGTCCACGCGCCCAGCCGGTCGACGGTGGCGCGGCAGCGCTCGGCCTGCGTCTCGGCCAGGTGCACCTGCAGGTACGCCTGCTTCAGACCCTCACGGGCGCGGTAGGCCAGCGCGGACACGCCGTTGGCGGTCAGGCCGAGCAGCGGCGCGACCTCGGCGGGGGACTGGCCCTCGATCTCGGTGTGCCACAGCACGGTCTGCCAGCGCTCGGGCAGCCGGGCGAACGCCTTGGCCGCCATCGACCGCTCCAGCCCGGCCACGGCGGTGTCGGAGAACGGCACGCTGGTCGCCTCGGGTGCGACCTCGGCGACGTCGTCGGCCAGTTCGAGCTTGCGGTCCCGCCGCGTCTTGTCGTACGCGGTGTGGCGCAGCGCGGTGAGCAGGTAGGCGCGGAACGCCGAGTCCGGCCCACGACCGGCGCGCAGCGTGTCGAGGACCTTCGCGAACGCGTCCGAGACCAGGTCGTCGCTCTCGGCGGACGACCTGGCGAGCTGGCGGGCCAGGTTGTACGCGGCGGTCACATGACGCTCGTAGAGCTGCCCGTAGGCATCGATGTTCCCGGCGCGCACGGAGTCGATCAGCTCCGCGTCGCTCGGTCCCTGGACTTCTGCAGGAACGGTCGCCACGTGTTTCTTCCCTCCTCGCGCGGCGTCAGTGTTGCGCACGAAGTCGCGCACCGTCACCTCAAACCCCCCGACTGGGTGGAGCGAATGCCGTCATGGATGACGGCCGGCCACGTCTCGTAGGCGGAATCCAACGTCGAGGAGGCATCCGGGTGGGTGTTCGGGAAGCGGTCGCACGGCGCTCCGGCGCTGAAGGGTCGCGGGCACTGCGGTCGAGGTGGCGCACCGCCACGATGGCCGCGGGCTGGGCGTTCCCGGCGGACTGGCCGTTGGCAGAGGTGGACGACGTGTGCCGGGCCGTGCTGGACGGTGACGACGCGAGCACGCAGCTGTACCGGCTGGGTGGCGCGCGCGCCGAGGCGGGCGCCGGGCTGGCCGAGACGCTGCTGGACCTGGCGGCGCTGCACGCGGTGCTGGAGGAGCCGCCCGGCTCGACCGGCATCGTGTCGGCGAGCGTGGACGCGATCCCGGTGCCGATGCTGCGCCCCGCCGCGCTGGGCTGGGGTGACGTGATGACCAAGCGTGCGGCGAACTGCGCCGCCGACAACCCGCTGACCGGTCTGGCCACGCCCGCGTACCTGCGCACGCGGCTGCGCGAGGTGTACGCGGAGGCACGGGCCGCCGGTCGCCAGGACCACGTGCTCGTGCTGGTGGCGCTCGACCTGTCCCGCACGTCCGGGTGGTCGCGCGTGGTGGCGATGACCTTGCTGGCCGACGCGCTGAAGGAGGTGTTCGACTCGGGTGAGACGGTGGCCTCGATCGGGTCGTCGGTGGCCTGCGTGCTGCTGCGCCGAGACCGGCACCTGGCGCGGGCCGTGACCAACCTGCGGGTGCTCACCGCGGACCGGCTGGCGGTCGACCCGCACGTCGCGCCCACCGGTCCGGTCGAGGTCTGGCTGGAGGAACTGCCCCCGACCTGCGAGGACGCGGTGGCGTTGCTGTCGCGGCTCGGTCGGTAGCGCCACGGGCGCCGAACCCCTGTCCGGCGCCCGACAACTGAAGACTCCCCTCCCCCCGAGGAGCCCGGTGCCTGCCCCCTCCCAGTGCGCCGGGCTCCTCACCCTTTCCGCGGTTTGACAGGCCGGTGGGCGTGATGGTCTTCTAGTGTCTTAGTTGAGTGACACAATTCGGAGGCGCCGGGTGGAGTTCCGCATCGACCGGTCCAGCGGCCTCCCCGCCTACCTCCAGCTCGTGCGCCAGGTGCGGGAGGCGCTGCGCCTGGGCTGGCTGGGGCCGGGAGACCGGCTGCCGACCGTCCGCGACGTCGTCGCGAGGAGTGGTGTGAACGCGAACACGGTGCTCAAGGCCTATCGCGAACTGGAGCTGTCCGGCCTGGTCGAAGCGCGTCAGGGCTCGGGCACCTTCATCAAGGCCGGTCTCGGCTCGACCGACCCCGAGGTGATGGCCGCGCTGAGAACGAGGCTGGCCGAGTGGGTCCGCGAGGCGCGTGAAGCGGGGTTGGACGCCGAGGACGTCGACGCGTTGGTGCGTTCGGTCCTCGCCGACGAGGACGGCGACCAGGTGACAACAGGGGAGGGGGTGGCGGTCCGGTGAGCACTGCGGTCGGGTCCGTCGTCGACAGCACCGCGGTCGCGGTGCGGGCGCAGGCGCTGGGCAAGCGTTACCGTGCCAAGTGGGCGTTGCGGGACTGCACGTTCGAGCTGCCCGCGGGACGGGTGGCGGCACTGGTCGGCGCGAACGGCGCCGGCAAGACGACGTTGATGAGCGTCCTGGCCGGACTCCTCGACGCCGACGAGGGGTCGGCGGGCGCGGCGGGCCGGGTGGCGTTCGTGTCGCAGGAGAAGCCGGTCTACCGGCACTTCTCGGCGGCCGACATGCTGCGCCTGGGCGCGCGGCTCAACGTCGTGTGGGACGAGGCGCGGGCCCGCCGCTGGCTGGCGCGCTTCGAGATCCCGCTGGACCGGTCGTGCGGCAAGCTGTCCGGCGGCCAGCAGGCACAGGTGGCGTTCGCGCTGGCCATCGGCTCGCGGCCGGACGTGCTCATGCTGGACGAGCCGCTGGCCAACCTCGACCCGCTGGCCCGCCGCGAGGTGACCGCCGAGCTGCTGGGCGAGGTCGACGAGACCGGCATGACCGTGCTGCTGTCCACGCACGTCGTGGCCGAGCTGTCCGGCGTGGCCGACTACCTGCTGCTGCTCGCGCACGGACGGCTGCTGGCGGGCGGTGACCTGGACGAACTGCTCGGCAGGCACGTCAGCTACACCGGTCCGCGCTCGGACGTGCCGCCCGCGTTGGGCGAGGTCGTGGAGGCGCGCCACACCGACCGCCAGTCCACGTTCCTGGTCGAGCTGCCCGAGGGGCAGCCGCGGCCCGTGGTGGCGGGCCCGTGGGTCGAGCGCGCGCCGACGTTGGAGGACTACGTGCTCGCCCAGCTCGAAGCCACCCGGAAGGAGGTCCGCGGATGAGCGCGACCACGACGGCGGGCACGACGACCGCCGCGCCCGTGACCAAGCGCACCCGCGTCGGGTGGGGTGACCTGATGTGGCTGACCTGGCGCCAGCACCGGTGGGCGATCATCGGCATGGTGGTCGCCGTCGTCGCGGTCGTCGCGGTGGCGCTCACCGTCGCGTGGCGGATCGACTCCACCGGCGACCTGCAGGCGATGTACTCGCGCTGGCGCTTCATGAACTTGGGCAGCCTGGTGATGCTGGCGCCGATGGCGGTCGGCCTGGCCATCGCGGTGTTCTGGGCGGCGCCGGTGCTCGCGCGCGAGTACGAGCAGCGCACGCACCTGGTGGTGTGGAGCCAGGACATCAGCCCGACCCGCTGGCTGGTGGGCAAGGTGGTGCTGCTCGGCGTGCCCGCCGTCGCCTTGGCCGTCGTGGTCGGGCTGGCGTCGTCGAGGCTGATCGAAAGCTTCAACGCCGCGGACCGGTCGCCCATCTCGGCGTTCGAGATGCCGGCGTTCGAGGTGGTGCCGGTGGTCCAGGCCGGGTACGCGGCGTTCGGCTTCGCGCTCGGGCTGGCGCTCGGTGCCCTCACCCGGCGCACGGTGCTGTCGATGGGCCTCGCCCTCGGGGCGTTCCTGGCGACGCGCGTGGTCGTGGCGGGTGTGCTGCGGCCGAACTTCCAGGCGCCGTTGCGCGAGGTGCAGACGTACGGGGCCTACCAGAGGTCGTGGGACGGCCCCGGTGATGATTCGTGGACGGTGAACAGCGGGTTCGCGGGGGCGGACGGCCAGGAGATCCCGTTCCCCTCGACGTGTGCGGACGTCCAGGACAGCGATGCCTACACCAAGTGCATGGACGACAACGGCGTGCTGTTCTTCCGGGAGTACCACCCGGCGGAGCGGCTCGTGCCGTTCCAGCTGGTCGAGTCCGCGATCTTCATCGTGCTCGCCGCGGGCCTGCTCGCGTTGACCTTCGTGACCGTGCGCCGGGCGCGTCGGGTCTGATCGCGGTCCGCCAGGACCGGGCCTGTCGCCTTCGCACCGCGGCGGCCCTGCTGAGGGGTCCCGCGCGCTCCAGCAGCGCGCGGGGCTTCCGCACCCGGTCCGGAGCACCGCGTTTGTGCAGGTAGAATCACGAAACCGTGGACTCCCGAACTCGTCTCCCCGTCGTCGGCATGATCGGCGGCGGCCAGCTCGCCCGCATGACGCACCAGGCCGCCATCCCGCTCGGCCAGTCGCTGCGGGTGCTCGCCGAGTCGGACTCCGACCCCGCCGCGCTCGTCGCGCGTGACGTGGAGCTGGGCAAGCACACCGACCTGGACGCGTTGCGCGCGTTCGCCAAGTCGTGCGACGTCGTCACGTTCGACCACGAGCACGTGCCGCAGGAGCACCTGCACGCGCTGGTCGCCGACGGCGTGAAGGTGTTCCCCGGGCCGGACGCGCTGGTGCACGCGCAGGACAAGCTGGTCATGCGGGAACGGCTGGCCGCGCTGGGTGCGCCCGTGCCGCCGTTCACCGCCGTGCACGACGCCGCCGACGTGCTCAGGTTCGGCGCGGAGCACGGGTGGCCGTGCGTGTTGAAGGCGGTGCGCGGCGGCTACGACGGCCGTGGCGTGTGGATGCTGAACACGCCGCAGAGCGCGCAGCGGGTCGTGCCCGAGCTGCTGGCCGCCGGCACCCCGTTGATGGTCGAGCAGTGCGTGCCGATGCACCGGGAGCTGTCCGCGCTGGTCGCGCGCTCGCCGTTCGGCCAGGGCGCGGCGTGGCCGCTGGTGCAGACCGTGCAGCAGGAGGGGATCTGCGTCGAGGTGCTGGCGCCCGCGCCGGACGTGGACCCCGCGCTGGCCGAGCGGGCGCAGGAGCTGGCGCTGAACGTCGCCGCCGAGCTGGGCGTGGTCGGCCTGCTGGCCGTCGAGCTGTTCGAGACCGCGGACGGGCTGGTCGTCAACGAGCTCGCCATGCGCCCGCACAACTCCGGCCACTGGACCATCGAGGGCGCCCGGACCTCGCAGTTCGAGCAGCACCTGCGGGCCGTGCTGGACTACCCGCTCGGCGCGACGGACCTCGCCGCGCCCGCCGTCGTGATGGCCAACGTCCTCGGTGCGGCGGACGCGCCCGAGATGGGGCCCGACGAGCGGCTGCACCACCTGTTCGCCCGGTTCCCCGACGCGCACGTGCACCTGTACGGCAAGGCGGAGCGGCCGGGGCGCAAGATCGGTCACGTGACGCTGCTCGGTGAGCGGATGGACGACGTGCGGCAGCGGGCCCGGCTCGCGGCGCACTGGCTGTCCGACGGCGTGTGGCTGGACGGGTACGACATCCACGGAGGGCAGCAGTGACGCACGTCGGCGTGATCATGGGCAGTGACTCGGACTGGCCGGTGATGAAGGCGGCGGCCGAGGCGCTGGCCGAGTTCGACGTGACCTACGAGGTCGGCGTCTACTCGGCGCACCGCACGCCGCAGCGGATGCTGGACTACGCCGCCACGGCCGCGTCGCGCGGGCTGCGGGTGATCATCGCCGGTGCCGGTGGGGCGGCGCACCTGCCGGGCATGGTGGCGTCGGCGACGGCGTTGCCGGTGATCGGCGTGCCGGTGCCGTTGAAGTACCTGGACGGGATGGACTCGCTGCTGTCGATCGTGCAGATGCCGGCGGGCGTGCCGGTGGCGACGGTGTCCGTGGGCGGCGCGCGCAACGCCGGCCTGCTCGCCGTGCGGATCCTGGCGGCGGCGGACCCGGACCTGCAGAAGCGGATGGAGGCGTTCCAGGCGTCGCTGTCGGAGCTGGTGCTGGAGAAGGACGCGGCGCTTCGGGCTGTTGCGGAGGGCACAGCGGCGGAGTGAGTGAACGCGCGCTAACATCCTGGTAGGACGCCCTACCGGGAGGTAACTTAACGTGGACCCGAGCTTCGGTACCTACCAGCTCGCCGAGGAGCACGAGGCGCTGCGCGAGGCGGTCCGGTCGCTGGCCGACAAGGAGATCGCGCCGCACGCGGCGGACGTGGACGAGCAGGAGCGCTTCCCGGTCGAGGCGTTGAACGCGTTGGTCAAATCGGGTTTCGCGGCCGTGCACGTGCCGGAGGCCTACGACGGCCAGGGCGCCGACTCGGTGGCCACGTGCATCGTGATCGAGGAGGTGGCGCGCGTGTGCGCGTCGTCGTCCCTCATCCCGGCGGTGAACAAGCTGGGCACGATGCCGATCCTGCTGTCGGCGTCGGAGGAGCTGCAGCAGCAGGTGCTGCCGTCCATCGCGTCGGGTGAGGCGATGGCGTCGTACGCGTTGTCGGAGCGCGAGGCCGGCTCGGACACGGCGTCGATGCGCACGCGTGCCCGTCTCGACGGCGACCACTGGGTGTTGAACGGCACGAAGTGCTGGATCACCAACGCCGGCGAGTCGACGTGGTACACGGTCATGGCCGTGACCGACCCGGACGCGCCGAAGAAGTCCCAGGGCATCTCGGCGTTCGTGGTGCACAAGGACGACCCGGGCTTCGTCGTGGGCTCGAAGGAGCGCAAGCTGGGCATCAAGGGCTCACCCACCCGCGAGATCCACTTCGAGAACTGCACGATCCCGGCGGACCGCATCATCGGCGAACCGGGCACCGGCCTGAAGACCGCGCTGCGCACCCTCGACCACACCCGTCCGACGATCGGCGCGCAGGCCGTGGGCATCGCCCAGGGCGCCCTGGAAGCCGCCATCGCCTACGTCAAGGACCGCAAGCAGTTCGGCAAGTCGATCTCCGAGTTCCAAGGCGTCCAGTTCATGCTGGCCGACATGGCCATGAAGATCGAAGCCGCCCGCCACATGGTCTACGTCGCCGCCGCCAAGGCCGAGCGGGGCGAACCGAACATCGGCTTCATCACCGCCGCGGCCAAGTGCTTCGCCTCCGACGTGGCGATGGAGGTGACGACGGACGCCGTGCAGCTGTTCGGCGGCGCCGGCTACACGCGCGACTTCCCCGTGGAGCGGATGATGCGTGACGCCAAGATCACCCAGATCTACGAGGGCACGAACCAGATCCAGCGCGTGGTCATGTCCCGCGCCCTGCTCAACGGCTAGATCAACGATCTTGACCACGGCCCGGAGGCGGTTGATTTCCATGATCATGCCGCCTCCAGGCCGTGATCTTGAGAACCGAACACACCGTTAATAGCGAGCCGTGCCCGCTCGTGACTGGACGGGACCAGGTGCGTGTACGTGCGGAGCGTGAAGCCCGGATCGGAGTGACCCAGGTACTCGGCCAGCTCCTTGACCGAGACGCCCTGGGAGAGCAGCACCGAGGCGTAGAAGTGCCTCAGCGCGTGCATCCCGTCCGCCCGCTTGCGGTAGATGAGACCGGCCTCCCGGAACGCGCCCATCCAGACGACCTTGTGGAACAGGTCGCCGGTGTAGAGCCGCCCACCGTCTCCAGTGGCCAAGAGTCGGACCGTCACCGCGTCGCCCTCCGGGTCCTTCCAGGGCAAGGTCACCTCGGCCGGCGGATAGAGCTTCATGTGCTCCCTGATGGCCCGCAGGATGCCGGACGCCAGCGGCACCACCCGCCGCTTTCCTCCCTTGGGAAGCGCGAACACGAGCTGACCGCGAACGACCCTCAGTTGCCGCTGGACCCGCAGCACCATCCCGGCGTCGTCCACGTCATCCGGCGACAGGCCCAAAATTTCGCCCTGCCGCAGACCGCACCCAGCGCCAAGGGGGCAGACGATCGCGAACCGAGGTTCGATCGCACCTTCGATCTCCAGCACTCGATCTTCCAGCCAGACGATGATGTCCGGGCTGACCGACGTGGGGCGCTTGATCGTCTTCGCCTTGCACGGGTTTTCCGTGATGAGCTTGTCCTCAACGGCTGAGTCCATCACCGAAGACACGATGGTGAACAACACCGTTTTGTAGTTCTCGCTCAGCCGCTCCTGTTCCAGGACACCCAGCCACTCACGGACGGTCGCAGGCTTGATCTTGCCGACCGGCAGCTCACCGAAATGTGGGTAAATGCGACTCTTGAGCCGACTGTTGAGCACTTCCCGGGTAGCGGCATCCGGAGACTGCGCCTTGATCCAGTTCTCGGCTTGCATCTTGAACTTGCGCTTACCCGCTTTCGGGTCTACGTACTTGCCCTCCAGTTTGTTGGACTCCACTTCCAGCAGGAAGTCATCTGCCCGCTTCTTCTGCCGGTCCGGGTAGCTCTTGCTCTTCTCGGCTCCGCTTGGGTCCAGGTAACGGACCCGGTAGCGAAGCCCCTGGCCGTACATCGAGGTCTTGACCTTGGTCACCTTCTTGGTGGCCGGGTCTTCGACCTCCTTCCACCAGCGATCTTGCACGTGCCCCACGGCAGACTCCTCCCGTCTGTCGAATTGCCGAAACCTCTAGGCCGCCTGTTCGTCTGGTTGCTCAGCCCACGCGCGGACCTTTGCGGGCACGTACCGCAGGTACTTTCCGACTTTCTTCACGGGCGGTCCGACGCGCTGCCACTTCCACTGGTAGAGCGTCTTGATCGGGACGCCCAGGAACTCCGACACCTCTTCCACGCCCCACAGAGGTTCAATGCTGGTCATGACTTCCCCCCAAGGTGGTCAAGCCGCGTGCGGAGTTGCCGAAAGCTCTGGAGGATCACCGGCAGCGAGCATCGCCCGGTCGTATTCCGCCTTCCAGCGCGTTCGTTCGGCTATCGCGTGCATCAGTTGGTGCGCCCGTGGTGGCACGTTCGGATCACCGGGCCGCACCTTGTGCCAGACGAGGTGCGAGGTGTCCTGTTCCGGCTTCTCGATCCCGACCGCCGCCAGGGCCTCGATGACGAACCGCTTCCGGTCCGCCCGGTGATCGGCCAGCGTCTTGCCCGACCACTTGCGCGAGACCAGCACGCGCCGCCCCGGCAGGCCGAGCGTGGTTCGGCGGTGTGCCCTGCCCTTGCAGCGGCCGGGCGTTGTGCGCGAGTTGGCCCCGCGCGGCTGGACGCCGTAGAGCAGCCAGACCGCGCACCGGTCGGAGCACGGCGTGACGGCCAGCTCGTCCGCCAACCGGTCCGCGTGCCGGCGCTGGCGGTCGGTGGTGTGCTCGATGACCTCGCCGATGGACTTGGTGAGGTACTTGGTCAGGTAGCCGATGTGCCGTCCGGCTTCCTCCGAGCCGCCGAGGATGCCCTTGGAGTGCACTTGACGGCCGAAGGTCACCACGTGCGCGGGTTCCTCCGCGCGCTCGACCGCCTCATCCCAGGCGGTCACCGGCGTGCGCGTGTCCGGGTCCACGAACACCTTGGCGTGCGCGTCCCAGACCGGCAGGTGGTCACCGCTGTAGATACGCTGGTCGTGGTTGGGCCACCACACCTGGTGGTAGGTAGCCGCGGTGACCTGTCGGATGACTTCGTGCGGGATGGAACCTCGAATTGCCGCGTGCAGGTGTGGCGCCGCTCGCCGCTGGGGTTCAACGGTGGCGAAGTACTGCACGTCCCACCCGACGACCCGCCGCAGGTTCTGCCACCAGCGGTCGACCAGGGAGGCGAAGTGCACCGCATCCCGAGCGGCCCGCCGGTAGTCGTAGCTGTCCTGGTCCACCGGAGTGCCGTCATCGCGCACCCGCCCGTAGGTGTCGAGGGTGAGCGTGACGAACATCGAGGGCCGAAAGCCGCCGGCGTACTCGCGGCCGACCGTGCGCTTCTCCACCCGCCGCCGAGGCAGATTCGGCGCGTCCTGCCGACGCTTGGTCGACCGCTTCACCGGCCGCTTCGGCGGTGCGTCCGGCGAGGGGAAGCGACCCCGCACGCCGAGTTGCCGAAGTTCCGCGTCGACCGAGTGGATCTCCTCCCGCAGCTCGTCCGCGTCCCCCGCTTCGTTCGCCTCGACCGCGTCCCGGTACGCCTTGACCAGGTCCGCGCGGAACGTCAACAGCTCCGTCTGGTCCTTGGTCGGCGCGGCCGGGATGAAGTCGGGTTCCTCGGCCATGTGCCAGCCCTCACGGCACTGGGCCATCCGCAACGCCTTGGCCTTACGAGCGCACGGCAGGCACACGCTCTCGACCGTCGACCCGCACGGCACCGCGACGTAGCGGACTTCATAGGTGGCCCGATCCTCCACTTCCATCGTGAACGGCCGCACGCACACGCCGTACTTCTCGGCAGCAGCCTTGGCCACGTCCAGGGCGATCGGTTGACGCATCCGCTGCGCGCGAGTCCCACCGCTCATGCCGCCGCACCTCCTTCGGTCCCGCCCGGTCGACCGGGGAACTCGTGCACCGTGGCCTTGGCGAAGAACAAGCCCAGCTCGACCAGGTCCGCGTCCGTGACGTGGAAGGCCCGAGCCCGGTCGGGTTCGCGCTGCCCATCGGCCTTGACCCACGCCACGCCGGGCGTGTTCTCGCTGATCTCGTGCGCTGCCGCACCGCGCTGGCGGACGCCGTCACCCAAGACCATGTCCACCTGTTGCGGCTCATCCAGCCGCAGGGCAACACGGGTGCTGAACAGGTGCCGGAACCCGACCACCTCCTTACGCGGGTCCTGGACCAGGCCCACGACCGCGTAGCCGGGCGCGCGACCCTGGGAGGTGATCGTCTGGATGGCCCGTGCCGCGCGCTCCCGCAGCTGCTTGTCCGGCTGGTAGGCGATCAGGTCCGCCAGCTCGTCCACGATCAGGACCGTGAACGGTTCCCCGGTCGAACGCGCCCACAACCGGCGGATGCCCCGGTAACGCGACGCCCGTTCCTTGACCTCGGCGGCGATCTCCTCCAGCAGCTCGACCGCCTCACGGCCGTTGTCGTACACGACCCGGTCGAACGCGTCCGGGCACTGGCCCAGCTCCATACCGCCCTTCGGGTCGATCCCGACCAGCCGCACCAGGCCCGCACGGACCGCCGGCGCGAGCTGCCACACGATCGACCACAACACCGAGCCCTTACCCGCACCCGGCACGCCGACCACCAGGACCTGAGAGCCCAGCAGCCGCAGCCGCCACGGCCGACCGGTCTCGGTCCGACCGACGACCACCCGCTTGAGATCGACGTCGGTCGAGTCCGACAACGCCGGCACCGGCAACGGACGCGACAGCGGGTCGCGGTGGATGAAGTCCAGTTCCAGCAGCCGTGGACGCAGCACCCGAACCCGGCACGACCGAGCGTTGAACGAGTGCGCCAGGCCGTCCCGCCGCAGCTCCCACGCCTCCGGCGACTGTGCAGGCACCATCCGCACTCGAACGCGGTCCCGCCAGCCCTCCGACCGCACCCGCCGCAGCTTCGGCCGGTACTCGCGTCCCCGGTTGTCCTTGGTCAGGTCCGCCAGCCGCATGACCGTGCGCCACTTCGGGACGTACACCTTCGCGCGCCGCCACTCGGTCACCAGCCGGTACCAGCAGTGCCGCAGGAACGAGTCCCGCCCCAGACCGGACCAGATAGTCAGCGCCGCCACCAGTGACAGCAGCGCCAGGACCAGCGGCGAGAGCCCGAACCGCCACCAGCACCAGGCCGCCGAGGCCGGGACGAGTGTGACGACCGGGTAGCGGATGACGACGAGCGCCAGGCGCACGACGCCGACCAGCAGCAGCCAGCACAGCGCCACCACGAACGCCAACCACTTCAACTTGCCCGGCACCAAGACCCACCACGGAACCCGAGGCCGCGCGCCCTCGAACGGAGCCGGATCAACCCACCTGCCGCCGTTCATCGGGCACCGCCGAAGTCCAGGTCGAGCGCCCCGAGGCACCGGTTGCACTCGCTCTGTCCCGGCAGCAGCCGCGTGAACCTGCGACAGGTCGCGCAGCGCGTCCGGGTGACCCTCTCTGGCGCGTGCTTGCGCCCATGCCCTACCGTCATCGTTGTTCACTCCCACGCGGTGTGGACAACGCAGGAGCGGCGAGGTTGGTAGCCCGATACCGCTCCTGCGTCTTACGGAAAGCGTTGCGCCGCAACAGGACGTGCGGCATCGCCACATGACCCACAGCGGATCACGTGGTCTGTCTAATCAGGACTTAAGTCAGCTATCACCTGCTTCCGCAGGGCTTCTGCGCGTGTAGGCATCGGCCGCGCCGAAGATCACGCCCGAGGTGTCGGTGAGCCGCAGCGGCAGTGACCGGGGCATGTGCCGCGCCGGGATGCCCGCGTACAGCGCCAGGCCGTCCAAAGCCCGCACCTGCTCGGGCAGCTCCACCCGCAACAGCAGGTCGAAGGGGTCCAGCCGCTCACGGTGCCGAGCCGCCGCGCCGGCCAACAGCTCCAGCAGCGGCACACCCGTGACCTCGGCGTACATCTCCAACGCCGCCGGACTCGGCCCCCGCGATCCGTGCTCGATCTTGGAGAACATCGCCACCGACACCCCGAACCGCGTGGCCATGTCCACCGTCGAGACGCCTTTTCGACGCCGCAACTGCCGCAGATGCGCACCCAACACCTGGTAGTACACCGAGCGCCGTACCGGTTGACGTGCGGCTTTACGCTTTTCGCTCACCTCCGACCCCCAGGAGTCCACAACCGCGGAGCAGTTCCCAACACCAGACGCGGAGCCGTCCGGGCGCTTGGAATGGGAAGCGCGATCAACGCGTCCACCACCTCCGCCAACGCCCCGGTCCGCTCCCACAGCAGTCCCGGTGGATCACCGCCGTTCGACCGAAGACCCATCGCTTCCGTAGCCGACCGCACCCGGAGACAGTCCAGCCACCCGCCAGGCCAAGACCGGAAGGCGTCGACCTGATTGACGCCCTTCTCGTCCCGATGGTGGATGAATGACCACCCCGCCGCCTCCAACTCGACGAGACGACCAAGCTCGGGGAATAGACGTACGGCCGTGGCCGCCGCGCCGTTCATCGCTCCACCTCACCGGCCGAACGACTGCCCTTGACGACCGCTTCGTTCAGGCCCGCCTGGTGGTCGAAGGTGTCCGCCGCGTGCAGTGCCGCAGCCTTGGCCCACCACGGGGACGCCTCCTGCGCAGCGAGCTGCCGCCACAGCCAGGCGACTTCCCGATAGGCCGGAGCGATCCGGGCAGCGGCTTCCGGGTCATCAGCGTTGGCGTAACGGTTGGTCTCGTGCACCTCGCTGTAGCGCCGGTACGCGCTCTGCCACTGTGCCACCAACTCGGCAAGCTCCGCCACGGCTCAGGCCGCCTTGGTATCGGCGCTGCCGTTCGACTTGCCGCCGCTCGGAGCCGAACCCGCCGACTTCCCCGCCACCCGGAATCCGGTCGCCCGGAACAGGAAGGACTGGTACTTGAACTCCCCGTTGCCCGCGATCCGAGGCTCAGCCGTCAGGCCGTCCAACTCGACCGGCCGCATCCCCGGCAACACCTCACCGGTGGTCGGGACCGGCTGCACATCGGCCAGCAACGTGATCTCGAAGCTCTTGCGCTTGGCGTTGGGCTCGTGCGGGTCGGTGACCGTCACCTTCCACTGCCGCTTGCTCGTCGCCTCGTCGACCCGCTGACGCACAGGCCGACCGGCCGCCTTCTCCTCCCGCGTCTGGTACTCGACATCCGGCATGACTTCCCCGACCATCACCAGGCCCTGAGGGAAGGCGTCATCGAACGAGATCGGGAACCGGTAACCCCTGCTGATCGCCATTGGTTCGCTCCTCTGATCAGGGGCCGCTCTTTTGCGGCTTGCCTATTCAGATTCGGCCGCGATAAGTCCCGTCCAGGGTCCGTCGCTGTCTCGCTTACTGCGTGGCGGACTCAGATAGTCTCGTCTTGGTCTCGTCACGGTGCTAGCCTCGACTGGACGGACCAAGCGGGGGAGACCGGATGGCCACAGAGTCAACGCTGTTGAGAGTGCTGCTCAGGCAACGCCACATGCAGGGGTACCGAACCTTCTGCAAGGAGTACAACCGCGTCGCCAAGCAGCTTGATCACGACCTGGTAGACAAGTACCCGAGCAAGGCCCAGTTCTACCGGTGGGTGTCCGGCGACCTGCTGGGCCTGCCCTACGCCGATCACTGCCGCATCCTCGAAAAGATGTTCCCCGGCTGGACCGCCGAGCAGTTGCTAGCGCCGCACGAGGGCGACGCGGACAGCCTGGTCACCCCACCGCAGCGCCCCGCGACTTCCGCCCAGCCAGCGCCGCGCCCGGTGCAGATGCCGCAGCAGACGCGCTTGGCCGACGTCACGGCCGTCTACACGAGCCGGACCGAGTTCCTACAGACGGTCTCCCCGCGCGCACTGTTCGACGGCGCACGTGAGATCAACATCGCCGGACTGTCGCTCAACGTGTTGTGCCAGCAGTACTCCGACAGGGCACTACTCGACTCGATCGAGACCGGAACCGTCGTCAAGGCCCTGTTCCTCGATCCGAGCGGGAGGAACACCGCAGCTCGTGAGCAAGAGGAGGGCTTGCCCGCAGGTCACCTGTCCATGCTCACACGGCTGAACATCGAGGCCCTGCGCCGAGTGGGCTCGAAGGTCTCGCCGGACGCACGCGGGCAGCTCGCGATCCGCGTCTACGACGAACCGATCCGCTACAACATCCTCATCACCGACCAGGTGAAGTGCATCGTGCAGCCGTACTTGCCCGATGCCCGAGGCGTCGAGTCCCCTACGCTCGTGATCGAGAAGGACGACGCGGTTCCCGGCCTGTTCGACACCTTCTCGCAGGTGTTCGACTCGATGTGGGACCGCGCGAAGGAGACCGCGTAATGCGACAGCTCGACCAGTTGGCCGAAATCGCGCAGAAGGCCGTTGGCATCGGGAACGACCTGATCAAGCACACCCGCCCGCAGACGGTCACCGAGAAGACCGACCGCGACACGTACACCGACGTTGACGTGCGGATTGAGCACGAGGTGCGCGCCTACTTGGCCGAGACCACTCCCGAGATCGGTTTCATCGGTGAGGAGGAGGGCGCGAGCAACCAGGCCGCTGACAGCGAGTGCGTCTGGGCATTCGACCCGATCGACGGCACGTCGAACTTTGTACACGGCGTGCCCCTGTGCGGAGTCTCTCTCGCTCTCATGCGACGTGACCGCGCGATCGTCGCCGCGATCGTCCTCCCTTACCTTGACATGCACTATTCGGCCGCTCACGAGCAAGGCGCCTACGTCAACGGGAGCCGAATTCGGGCCAGCAAGACGGCCGAGCTGTCCAAGGCGATGGTCGCTATCGGCGACTACGCGACAGGTGAAGGTGCCGACGACAAGAACAAGCAGCGCATCGCGCTTACCGCAGCACTCGCCGCCGAGGTCGAACGCATCCGCATGTTCGGCTCAGCCGCTCACGACCTCGTGTGGTTGGCCGAAGGCCGCATCGACGGCGCAGTGATCTTGTCCAACAAGACCTACGACATCGCAGGAGGCGTCCTCATTGCCCGCGAGGCCGGAGCCTTCGTGCTCGATAGCACCGGCTATGAACATTCCTCAACCGCCACCCATACCATCGCTGCTGCACCTGAGATAGCAGAACAATTGCTGGCACTCGTTCAGGCGGCTATCTGAAGCTCTGCGTCAACGTTCAATCTTGCTCTACATTTTCTGGCTTGCCAGTTGCCGGAAGAAGATTTTCCTCGATGTATGGAAGCAACTCTGGGAGAGTTGCGAAAATCGGCGCAGCGTCAGACCTCCAGCCCCACGACCGCTTGATATACTCGGTAGCGCCTCGCTCCCCGGCGACAGCGTCAGCATACGCGGTGGCGCAACAGAGGAATAGGCCGTCAATTAGGTCATTGCCGCTCCATTTGCGCTGTGCATTTGCGAGGCGGAAGGCTACTGAGTCTGCGTACAGGCCAAGGAATGGCATTTGCGTCAGATCGTGCTCGCGGTACAGTTCATACCACTCCTTAAGTTGGTCCGTAGAGACTCCGGCCGTCGTGGCGGCAAATGCAATCTCTCTTTGTACGTCTATGGTCGCCGCTAGGATGCCGAGGGTCCGCCGCTTTTCGGGTCGCTCCTTATTGCGGGCCATTTCCTGGGCTAAATTTCTGTGGTGCTCTGCCCATTTCGACGAATCGCTTTCACCGTCGATTCGTCGAGGGTCGGCAAGGGTGTCGTATGTAGACAGCACCTCAACGAGCTTTTGTGTCAATGCTCGTACGATGGCAGGAGACTTGCCCCTTGGACTGTAACGGTGCCCACGTGTGGCATCTCTTGCGTAGAGCAGAGAGTGATCCAGGGTAAATATCGATGCAGGGTTCGGTTCGACCTTCCGATAGCGCTTAAGAAAAGTGGATACCAATTCGCTCTGGCGAACGTCGAGGGGGTCGCGCATTATCCAACCGTGCGAAGCTTCCAGCATGGTCGATGCAAGATTCTGCCTTTTTGTTGCATAGGTTGCGCCAGTTTCAATCATATGGGCGGACGAGATCGGTAAGATGATCTCTTTTTGGTTTGCAAGCTCTAGTAGTCGAATGGCAGGCTTTATGTCTCGTTTGCTCACGCGCTTCGGATTGTAGGAAACATTCGCCAATGTGCTCCAATGGCCTTGATCCAGATATATAACTGGGCGTCCACGTCGTGCGGTAGCCGTATCAAGCAAATCTAATTCGGCAGAAACTTCTGCGCCATTGGTCAAGAGCATGCGAAGAATGCCGGCGTGCGGCAGGTAGGACGCTCGATTTACGGCGCTCTCGCCGGCAGGTGGAGGGTCTATGGGGAACTCAATCGAGTGGCCGGTGTCGAGTACTATTCGACCGATTGCCCTTTCGTGGTCTATCGTCATTTCCACAATAGGTCCGTCGCTTTGAATCCAGTTTACGTCTTCCGTCAACTTCCACGTCCATTCCTAGATTGCAGCGGCAGGAGTAGTGTCGTCCGAAGAGCGGAACCCGTTACACCTCTTCGAGTGTCAGTTCTGTTGCCGAACTTGGCTCTATGGGATCAAGGCGCGCCGCCGCCGGCGGCGCGCTGCAAGGTCTGTCACGCCGGCACCGCCCACCGTTGCACCGACTCCCCGCATCGCGGCACGCCGGGCTCCCGCTTCGCTCCGCCCGCCGGCCGCGCGCGGAGTCGGTGCACGTGGTTGGGGCAGCGCGCCGCCGACAGCGGTACCAGGTCGACCACGGAATCCCCAGACACAAGGAGCACCAAGCCCACTACAAGAAGACCGGAAACTCGCAGATCATGGGCGCACTACCAGCCGGATCACCCTGCATCGCTCCCGCCGCCTCACTTTCCCGGGACACCGCAGATGACACCACTGCACAGGCCGCACGGTGCTGGCGTCGACCGAACGCGCAGCTCTCACGCTGACTGTCCCCGGATGGCCCCGAGATCGTTTAACACCGGGCCGCCGGCATCAAGGGCGCTTCGCGTCGCTGCGCGATGGCCTACGGCCACCCTTGACACCGCCGTCCCGGTGCTAACTGCGGCAAGGGCCGGGGAACGGGGGGCGACCAGCCACCAAGGTCCACCGGACCCGTTGTCGGCAGGCGGTAGAGGGAGGCAGCAATGCGGAGCACCAGGACCACCGGCCCCGGACAGCTCGCACTCTGGGGACGCTACGAGCTGGAGGACCAGGCCGCCGCCTCCGCCAACCGCCGCCAGGCCAGCCCCGAGCCCGCGCCGGCCATCCCGGCACCGGTCCGGCGGGCCGCCGTCATCCCCACGCCCCGGTCCGAGTTGGCTCCCGTGTTCCTCCCACCGGTCCCCCGGGCCGCCGTCTTCCATGCACCGGCCACCACGACCAACGGCCCCTCAGCCCACACGCCAGTGCGGAACCAAGGGGCCGACGTGATCATCTTCCAGGCCGTCCACAGGCCGTCAAGCGTCGGGCGATCACGGGCAACCACGAGAACTATCGAGAGCTCAAAGCCCTGGCAGATGGCCGATTCCAGGTCGAATGGCCTGGTCGCGTCCACCCAGGTGAGAGATCACCCAGATCTACGAGGGCACCAACCAGATCCAGCGCGTGGTCATGTCCCGCGCATTGCTGAACGGCTGAGTTCGAGCAGGTCAGCGGCAGCGGTGCGCACATTGTCCGCACCGCTGCCGGCCGTCTTCTCGGTCATGGTCCCCCCGCGTGTTCCGTCCATATTCCGTCCCGCTCCGGCGAGCAACGGAACGGGTGCCGCTGTCGCCCCCGTGCTGGGGCCCTGAGGGACCTGGCAAACCTCAGCCCACGGCGCGCGGACCGGAACATGCGGGCATCCATCGCCGACCGGGCGCGGTCGTGCGCGTCCGGCAGTAGGTGCACGTACTTCTTCAGCGTGTACGCCGCGTCGTGGTGACCCATGTACTCGGCCAGCTCCTTGACGTTCACGCCGTCGGCCAGCATCACCGACACGAAGTAGTGGCGCAGCTGGTGCGTCCCCTCCTTGCGAGTGGTGACGTATCGCCTCCGTCCCCGGCTGTCCTTCGTCGGCTCCGGGATAACCCCGGCCGCGGCGATGGAGGGCTTCCACACCGTCTCGGAGTAGGGCGGCTTCAGGTGTCCGCCATCGAGCCAGCGGAACAGGAGCCGCGTGCGTCACCGGGGCGCCGGTCGGCTTCTCCCACGGCAACGTGAACGGCTGCGGCGGGTACTTTTGGATGTGCTCGCGGAGCACCTGCGCCGTGCCCTCGGGGAGCGGTACCGTGCGCTCTGAGTCCTTCTTGGGCAGGCCGAACACGTGATCGCGACCGAGCTTCTTGAGCTGCCGCCGGACGTGCACCACACCGCGACAAACACCCCCTCTCTTCAATGTGACGCGGTGGAGAGGGAGTGTTTCTTTGTGTTCAACCCCGAGGTTCGCCGGGCCGCTCGCTCCAAGATCGGTGCAACCGGTGTAGCGACTCGGTTACCTCAAGGATCTGCATGGCCTCTTCGACTTCACAGCAGAGCGGCGCCCCGGAGGCTATGCACCATAAGACAGCTTTTTCGAAGGTCACCCTTGCGGTGGGTTTGTGGGCCTTCAAGTCCGGGAGGGTGTGCATGTGCGGGTAGTCCACAGGGCTACGCCCATTGGGATGCCAATGCATCCTCCATTGGGTCTTGCCGTCTGTGTCCTCCAGCTCGTAGCGGTAGCCAAGCGTCGTGACACGATAGAGCTTCTCGTAGTGCTGCTGGTCCGCGTCGATAACCGCGAAGTGCATGTCAGCAAAGAAGGTCCCGACTCCACGGATCGCCAGACCGGCGTCTCCGTTGAGCGCCCACGAGTACGTCCTGCCCTTGCGGTAGCTCCCTTGCTTACCTAGTACGAGGAGCTTGGTGTACCCGTCAAGTACCGACACCGCCTCTTCGAGGGGGCGCAGGAAGTCTGCCACTGCCCTCGTGGGGATCGTTGCCCGGCATAGCCGGTCAGCGTACAGCGGGCAGGTACGCCCATACCTCCACAAGACCGTCAACGTCGTCCAGGTCGGCGTCAGTCCACTCGCCCGCATCCCACCGGGCCAGGAACTCCTCTGCGCTGATGCCCATGTGACGTCGAGTAACCCTGTCGAACATGGCGGCCGCCTCGACCTCGGACAACTCAACCACCTCGACCCCTCGCTTGGTGTCCTGAGTCATGGCGCCCCCCTTCGTCGTCGGCTGCTCACTGTCACATACCCCACCGACAATTACACATGCATCCGGCTACGAAACGGTAACGGAGCCGTAGGCCGATCAGTGGATTTCCGCAGGTCAACGCCGCTTCGTGCGCTTGAAGAGTAACGCTCATCATGTGGTCAACCCAGCCTGTAGCGGCAGGTGAGGGGCTGCCGTTGCCCTGACCTGGCAGGGGGCTCTTCAAGTTCACCCGATCGGACGGCTCTGCCCGACCTCTGCTTCGAAGTCGCGAACGGCACCTGTGTCACATCCTGGCCGCGCAGGAGAGCCGTGACCGCCGGGTGGCCCTCCTGCCGCTCCCCGGAAGGTAGCCCCGCGACGTCCCCTCGCGCGGGCAAACGAACGCCTCCGCTCTGCACCGTGACCCGGTGTGGAGCGGAGGCGTTTCGTCGTGTGTGGTCCAGCGGTACGGCACGCAGGACGTCACCACCACTTACCTTGGGTTGTCGGATCCGTGACCGCTCCGGTGACGATGGCTCCTTCGTACCGTACCCCTCGCAGGTCGGCACCGCGTAGATCCGCGTTGGTGAGGTTCACGTCGGTCAGGTTCGCATTTCGCAGGTCAGTGCAGCGTGTGTACGGGGCGCTAAGGATCTGACCGTGTAGATCGATGCACGCCATTCTCGCTCCGGACAGGTCCGCACCTCGCAGGTCTGCGCCGGTTAGATTGGCGCCTTGCAGATCCGCGCACGTCGGCTGGAAGATGGCCGGATCCTGCTCAGGGTGTAACGGTCGGTGAACTGGCCTTGTTGTGCGACGTCGTTCTGTCGATGAGCTGCGGCTACCTGTTCGCGGGTGGCGTTGAGGGATAAGCCGGTGAAAACCAGGGCTCCGATCGCGGCCAAGGATGTGATCAGGGATCCGATGCTCTGGACGGTCGGGTGCGCTGCGACAGGGGTGTCGACTGTGGAGGCCGCCCTGTTGTGGGGACGCATGCGTCCCCGTGCTACACCGACTGCGACACGACGGCGGGGATTCGTGGTCATACCCATGAGATAGCAGCCCTCACCGACAGGGGAACGGCGACATGCCTACGAGGTGCAGCGGTATCGCGTGGCACCGCCGCTCGGCAGGATCAGTCGCGCGGTACATCCTTTGGGCGCTTCGTCCTGCTAGGGGCGTTCAACCGCGTAGATCCGGGCGAGCATCGATTCACCGGCGGTGCGGAGGCTGCCCAAGGTATCCAGGCACTCCCACCGCTCCGTCGAGTACGCCTTGGTCCGGGGGCAGTCAGCCCATCTGTCCGCGTCGCCAGCGATCTTGTCAGCCTCCGCCCGCACCTCGCCGTACCGACTCCCGAGCTTGGCGGCTTGCTTGGCGACATCACGCGCGATGGCGCCCACGTGGTCGACTTCGTACATGCAGTCGGGTGTGAACGCCTTCTCGCCGTCGCAGTCGCCGCGCACGTCAACATTGAGGAGCGTCTGTTCCCAAGTCGACAGCAGGTCCGCGGGCGCGTCGGCGGTGGAGGTTGCCGTCGTGGTCCTAGCCATCGCCGTCGTAGCCGGCGACGTGCGCGGCAGTGCCGCCCACACTGCGACAGCGATCACGAGGATGGCGATGGGGATGCCGAGCAGCAGCGCCAGCCGTCGCTGCGGGGACAGCAACGCTGGCTTCTGGGCGGGCTCGGGCTGCGGCATGGACGCGGCGGGCTCCTCGTCGTTGCACTACAGGGTGGGATTCGGATCGGGGGCCGCCCACGGTCTTGGCGTTATGACGGGTACTTCTCGCGGTACCGCTTGTACTCCCGGTACTGCACCAGCGTCTGACTGATGTCCCAGTATGCGAACGCCAGCATGAGGATGCCGAGAGCGGTGAGGAGAAGGTCACCGCGTCCCAGCAGGCTGTACCAGATCGTCAACAATCCACCCCGCGGTGTCAGCGCGGCCGTGGCGAGCTTCCAGCCGGGCATCCTCGGAGGGGGTGGCGGACGTTAGCGTGGGTTCACCCCGCCACTCTCTTAACGTGCTCACGCCCGTGACCGACGTTGTCCGCAACCGGCCACGCCAAGGCGGGACCGTTCGGCGAACTCACCCGGACGCCGGACTTTCCGCCGTCACGGCTAATTCCAGAACTTCGTGTCACCCAACGGCATGTACGCGTCCTCCGGACCCAAGGGTTCGCGGCCGAGGTAGACGTAGACGTCGCCGAACCTGGTGGGCACCGCGAAGGTCGCCGCCTGGTCCAGTTCCTCCTCGCAGAAGCGGTGGAGGAGGGTGAAGAAGGTCCGGTATTCGTCGTCTGACAGCGGGCCCATGGGGTTCAGGTCAGGGCGGGGGTGGGGCGGGGTGTCGTCGGGAACGCGCGGGTGTCGGCGAGGAGGTCCGGCCAGCTCCGCTGGTCACGGCGGAAGGCTGGGACGACGAAGGTGCCCAGGATGACCAGGGCCAGCACGGACAGGTCCAGGGCGAACCACCACTCGGTCGGCGCCAGGGCGATGTAGGTGATCAGGGCCGTGATGCCCAGCAGTTCGCGCAGGGCGATCCGGAGCGGGTGGGGGCGGGTGCCGTCGGTGCGGCGGAGTCGGTAGCGCAGCAGCCAGCCGCCGACGGTCCAGCCCGTGGCGGCCGGCAGGACGATGCGCAGCGTTGCGGTCAGTGCCGCGATCGACCACGGGTTGTTGTCGAAGAGCAGGTGGGCGGTCGAGATCAGCAGGACGACGTCCGCGGCCAGGGCGAGCAAGCGGCGCGGGACGGTGACCGTGTCCGGTGGGGCGGTGGACGCGTTCGGATGCGGGACGGTCGGGACGACGACCGCGACCGGCGCGATCATCCAGCCCAGCAGTGAACCGGTGGTGTTGGAGATGAGGTCGTCCACGTCCGCGATGCGGTACGGGCACGCGTACGCGCCCAGGTTCCCGGTGTACTGCACGACCTCGACCGCCAGCGAGATCCCCAACCCGATCGCGACCACCGCGAACGGCCCGCGCCCGTAAGCCTTCCGCAGCACCACGCCCAGCGGCACGAACAGCGCGACGTTGAACGCCTGCTGGAGGAACACGGTGGACGTGACCACCGCCCCGAGCCCGGACCGCCCGTTCGCCTCCAGGTTGTTGCGCATGTCCGTCACCCACCGCAACGGCGTGGTGGACACCATCTCCTCACCCGTGCACACCCGCGTCGGGAACGGCAGGAAGATCAGCGCCAGCGCCACCAGGCCGTACGCCAGCAGCCCGTACAGGACCAGCGCCCGGCGCGGCTCCACCCGCCCGAACCGGTAGTAGTGCAACGCCACCAACGGCAGCAGGACCAGCACGCCGACGCCCACGAACGCCGCGAAGCCCGTCCGCACGGACTCCAGGTACGAACTCAGCATGTCCACCGATCCGGTTCACGGTCCCGCGACGAAGGTCAACCGCTCAGTAACCCTTTCGCGTGAACACCAAACCCGATCGGTGCACGTCGCCGCCGAACGGGCGCGCGTCAGCGCACCGACTTGAGGTAGGAGTCCAGCCGGTCGTAGCTGATGTCCGCGCCGTCCTTCATCCCGGTCTCCACCGCCCGGTCCCGGTCGGCCCGCGACGGGTACTTCATCGTCTGCACGACCGTCGTCCGCTCACCGTCCGCGATGAACTCGGTCGTGTTCACCGTCGACACCCACTCCGGGCCCCACGACTCGGTCTGCACCGTCCTCGACCACGGCGTGACCTCCTGGTACTCGCCGGTCATCGCCATCTCGGTGCCGTCGGCCCGCTGCCACACCATGTGCCACCGCCCACCCGGCCGCAGGTCGATCTCGCACACCGGCATGGTCCAGCCCTCGGGGCCGAGCATCCAGTGCACGACGTGCTCCGGCTTGGTGAACGCGTCGAACACCAGCTTCTGCGGCGCGTCGAACGTCCTCGTGACGGCGACCTCCACATCGGACGGAGTGCTCCACGACGAGGTGGTGTCAGTGGTCATCTTCCTGCTCCTTCATGCGTTCGAGGTAGGTGTCCAGGCGTCGGTAGCTGTCGTCCCAGAACCGGCGGAAGCCGTCGGCCCACTCGGTGACCTCGCGCAACGGCGTGGCGTCGAGCGTGCACGGCCGCCACTGGGCGTCACGGCCACGCGTGATGAGCCCCGCACGCTCCAGCACCCGCAGGTGCTTGGACACCGCCGGGCCGCTCATCGCGAACGGCTCGGACAGCTCCTTCACGGTCGCCGCGCCCTCGGCCAGCCGCGCCAGGATGGCCCGCCGCGTCGGGTCGGCCAGGGCCGCGAAGGTGATGCTCAGGGGATCGTCCGCCATGGGTACCTAACCACTCGGTTATCTAACTGATTGGTTTTCTACGCCCCTGTCGAGTCGCTGTCAAACAGTCCACGACCGCCGGAAGTTGTTGAAAGTTCATATAACGTCGGAGGCGTCCGGTCACCGACCCGAAGGGGAAACGCAATGCTCAAGGACGTGGCAGCGCTCATCGGCCGCATCGGCGTGGGGGTGGTCTTCATCGCGCACGGCTGGCAGAAGGTCGCCGAGTGGGGGCTCGACGGCACCGCCACCGCGTTCGCGGGCATGGGCGTGCCGCTGCCGACGCTGTCCGCCTGGTTCGCCGCGATCGTCGAACTCGGCGGCGGCGCGTTGCTGGTCCTCGGCGTGGCGACGCCCGTGGTGGGCGTGCTGCTGGCGGTGAACATGCTCGGCGCGCTGATCCTCGTGCACCTGCCGAACGGGCTGCTCGGCCAGGGCGGCTACGAGTTCGTCCTGGTGCTCGCGGTGGCCGCGATCGCGGTCGGGTTCAACGCCGGGTCGCTGACCGTCGCACGGCTGGCGAAGGGCCGGAAGGTCGGGCAGCCCGCCTAGGTACTCGGGCTCAGCCGACCAGGTCCAGCGTCGTCTGCTCACTGGCGCGGCGCGCGGCCAGCAGGTCCGGTGCGGCGTTGCTGCACTGCACCAGCGAGCCGCCGCCCGCCAGCACTGCCAGGAAACCGTTCAACAGGCCGTCCGGCAGGCCCCATTCCACAGTGGACAGCACCCGGGACGTCGTGGTGATGCCCAACGTCGCCGCCCGTTGGTGCGCCTCCTCCACCACCTCGTCCACAGTGGACTGCAGCAGCGCGGGGGTGTTGCCGGGGACCGGTTCCCACGGCGCGAAGTCGTCGCCGAACACGCGCACGTCGTCGTTGTAGTCGACCGGCGCGCCGCTGCCCAGCCCCATGGGGTGCAACGACGCCACCGCCGTCACCAGCGCACCGGGCGCCTCGACGCCGGGCGCCACGACGGCCACCTTGGCCCCGGTCGGGTCGTCGGTCACCGCCGCGCCGCACCACCACGCGCCCAGCAGCACACCGGCCGTCTGCCAGTGCGCGGGCAGCAGCACGGCCACCGGGTCGCCCGGTTCGACGTCGTGCTCGTCACGCAGCCAGTTCGCCGTCTTGGCCGCCCAGTTCCGGATGGTGGCGCGGGACAGCTCGACCCGCGTACCCGCCGCGTCGTCGTAGTGCGTGATCAGGGGACGGCCGGGATTCGCCGCGAACAGGGGCGCGAACAGGGCATCCGTGACGGTCATGGGCCAACCTTGCCACGCCCCGCCGTCCCGCCGCCCATCACCCCGATCACCCGCGTGTCCTACGTTCAGAACGCGTGTGTCGTACGTTCGGAACACCCGAGTTGAACACTCAGAACACGGCCCGCCGTTCCGAATGTTCAACTCGGGGTACGCGAACGTAGGACACGCGCGTTCTGGACGTAGGACACGCGGGTCAGTCGATGCAGGGTGGGCCCGGTTGGGCGGCGGCGCGGTGGCGGGGGCCGTCCAGGGAGAGCAGCGGGGTGGTGGCGAAGCGGTTGGTGGAGGTGACCTCGGTGGCGGGGGAGGTCGACGGGGGAGGGGGCGGGGTGGTCGGGTTCTCGCCCAGGAGTTGGGCGACGAAGGCCTTCACCTGGACCGGGTCCACCGTGACGATGCTCTGGCCGCGGTCGTTGCGGGCGCCCACGCCGGTCACCGGGATGGTCGCGAACTCGACGTTCCCGCCGGCCAGTCCGCGCGCCTGACCCGCGAACGTCGCCAGGTCCAGGTTCTCGTCCACCACGATCGACTTGCTCACCGCGTCCAGCAGCCCGGACAGCCGCGCCGGGTCGGCGAGCGTCCCCGCGGACAGCAGCTTCGACATCGCCGCCGACATGAACACCTGCTGCCGGGTGATCCGACCCAGGTCACCGTTCGGGATGCCCTTGCGCTGCCGCACGAACGCCAACGCGTCACCGCCGGAGACCGTCTGCACGCCCGCCCGGAAGTTCGCGCCCGAGTCCGGGTCCGACGTGGCCTGCTTCAGGCACACGTCCACGCCCCCGATCACCTCGGTGAGCAGGTAGAACCCGTACAGGTTGATCTCCGCGTAGTGGTCGACCCGCACGCCGGTCAGGTCCTGCACCACCTGCACCAGCGCCCGCCGCCCGGCCTGGTCGCCCGCCTTGGACCGCTCGGTCAGGTCGGACACGCCCTCGTTCGCCAACCGCTCCATGGTGAAGAACTTGGTCAACCCGTACGCCGAGTTGATCTTCTCCTCGCGCAGGCCGGGGATCGGCACGTAGGTGTCCCGCGGGATGGACACGGCGTGCGCCTTGCGGCCGTCGTGCGGCACGCGCATCACGATGATCGTGTCCGTGTTCAGCGTGTCCGTCGCCTCGGTGCGCAACTTGCGCAGCACGTGGTCCGGCAGCGGCACGCCCTGGGCGTCGGTGCGGCTGTCGCTGCCGACGAGCAGGATGTCGGTGGCGCCGTCGTTCGCGGGCGGGGCGTTCGGCACGTCGGACAACGCGGTCAGCACGTCCGTCGTGTTCACGCTCTCCTGCACGCGCTGCACCGTCGACCAGCCGTAGCCGGCAGCCACCAGCACGGCCGCGGACAGCAACGCGATGAGCACGCGTCCGGCGATCACCGCAGCCCTCACCGGAGTCCTCCTACGAAAATCGTGTGTCCGATCAGGCTAACCACCCTGGGCCGGTCGGACGTCCGGTTCGCCACGAGGTGGGTGCTTCAGTTGACGCAGACCACACCGTCGGCGGTGATCGGCGGGGTGGAACTGGTGGAGGGCGCGATCCTCGTGCCGGTGACGTCCACGGACGCCGGGTCGGTCCGGTCCGGCGGCGAGTAGTCGGCGCCGGCGTACACCAGCACCTGCCCTCTCGGCACGGAGTCGTCCTCGACGGCCTCGGCGTTACCACCCAGGGCGTGGATCACCTTTTCGGCGCTCGCCCGTTCACCCGGCGCGTGCAGCACGACCGTCGTCTCGGCGTACGGCGCGGAGTCGGCCACACCGCGGCGGAACCCCTTCTCCGCCAACGCCTCCAGCACACCGGCCGCCAACCGGTTCACCCCGGCGGCGTTGTAGACGTGCACGGTGATCGCCGAGTTCGGCGGTCCGGACGGGGTCGTGGTCGTGCTGGGCGCCTTCGACGTGCCCTGGTCATCCGCCAGGCCCTTGATGAACTGCCGCACCTGCACCGGGTCGACGGGCAGCACGTTGCCGTCGCTCCACGTGTCCACCGGGTCACCGACCGGGATGGTGCGGAACTGGATGTTGCCGCCGACGAGGCCCTGCATCTGCATGGCGAACTGGGTGATGTTCCACCCCTCGCTGAGCACGACGGACTTCTTCACCGCCGTCACCAGCTGGTTGAGCCGGTCGAAGTCGGTCAGCGTGCCGGTGGACAGCACCTTGCGGGCCAGCGCGCCGATGAACACCTGCTGCCGCACGATCCGGTCCAGGTCACCGCCGGGCAGCCCGCCGCGCTGCCGCACGAACGACAGCGCCTTGGCGCCCTCGACGGTCTGCCGGCCGGCCGGGAAGTCGGCCCCCGAGTCGCGGTCGCGGGTCGCCTGGTTCAGGCACACCTCGACACCGCCGAGCGCCTTCGTGACCTCGTAGAAGCTGGCCAGGTTGACCTCGGCGTACCGGTCGATGGTGACCGAGCCGCCGGTCAGCCCCTCGATCGTCTTGACCAACGTCTTGCGGCCCGCCAGCGTCGACTCCAGCTCGATGCGCGCCTCGTCGGTCACGCCCCGCTCGCGCAGCTCCTGGGCCGTGTCGTTCTTCTGCCTGGCCAGCGCCGAGTTCAGCTTGTGCTTGCCGAACCCGTCGGCGATCTCCACGTACGCGTCACGGGGAAACGAGATGGCCACCGCGCGCGTGCCGTCCTGGGGGATGTGCACCAGGATCATCGTGTCGGTGTTCTGCGTGCCGTCCGCCACACCGCCGTTGAGCAGCGCCAGCACCTCGTCCGACAGCGGGTTGCCCTGCGCGTCGGTGCGGCTGTCGACGCCGACCAGCAGGATGTCGACCGCGCCGTCGAGCGGCGGGATGGCCACGCCGTTGTCGTCCTGGGTGACCGAGGACGCGATGACGTCGGTGGTTGTGATGTCCTCGTCGATGTCGCTGAGGTAGTACCAGCCGTACCACGTGACGACGAGCACAGCCGCCGACACCAGCGCCAGGAGTGAACGGGCGGTGAGCGTGAGGACACGAAGAGCAGCCGATCCACCGGCTGTTCCGGGCAAACTGGAGCCCACTGCCTGCCTCCCCCGTGCGCTCAGGCGTGCCTGATCGAGATTAGTGGCGCGGAGGTGAACCGCGTCGCACTTTCCTCTTATACGGGAGACGCTGTAACAACCAGGTGGGTTGCACAGAAGGGCCTCGTGACAGACTGCGATGAGCAGCCGGCTTCAGGAGGGCACTGAGCATGCGGGTTCTGGTAACGGGTGGGGCCGGGTTCATCGGCTCGCACTACGTGCGGGAGATGGTGGGCGGCGCGTACCCGGCCTACGCCGATGCGGAGGTGGTGGTGCTGGACAAGCTCACCTACGCCGGCAACGAGGAGAACCTGGCGCCGGTCGCGGACAGCCCGCGGCTGACCTTCGTCCGGGGCGACATCTGCGATCGCGAGCTGGTCGCCGACCTGATGAGCCGCACGGACGTGGTGGTGCACTTCGCCGCCGAGTCGCATGTGGACCGTTCGATCTCCGGTTCGGCCGACTTCGTGCTGACCAACGTGCTGGGCACCCAGACGCTGCTGCAGGGCGCGCTGGAGGCGGGCGTGACGAAGTTCGTGCACGTCTCCACGGACGAGGTGTACGGCACGATCGACGAGGGTTCGTGGACCGAGGACCACATCCTCGAGCCGAACTCGCCGTACTCGGCGTCCAAGGCGTCGTCGGACCTGCTGGCCCGTTCGTTCTTCCGCACCCACGGGCTGCCGGTGTGCGTCACGCGGTGCTCGAACAACTACGGTCCGTACCAGTTCCCCGAGAAGGTCATCCCGCTGTTCGTCACCAACCTGATCGACGGCAAGAAGGTGCCGCTGTACGGCGACGGGCTCAACGTCCGCGACTGGCTGCACGTGGACGACCACTGCCGGGGCATCCAGCTCGTGCTGGAAGGTGGCCGGTCCGGTGAGATCTACAACATCGGCGGCGGCACCGAGCTGACCAACCGCGAGCTGACCGAGCGCCTCCTGCAGGCCACGGGCCGTGACTGGGACTCGTTCGTCGAGCCCGTCGCCGACCGCAAGGGCCACGACCGGCGCTACTCGGTGGACATCACCAAGATCAGCACCGAGCTGGGCTACGCACCCCGCGTCGACTTCGCCGAGGGCCTCGCCTCGACTGTCCAGTGGTACCGGGACAACCGGTCGTGGTGGGAGCCGCTCAAGCAGCGCGCGGCCCTGGCCCGCTGATGGCTCTCGCACTCCTGGTGCCCGGTGGCCGCGGCCAGCTCGGGCGGGACGTGGTGGCGGCGGCGCCCGAGGACGGTCTCGTGCACGCGCCGTCGTCGGCCGAGCTGGACCTGACCGACGCCTCGGCCGTGGCGGACGCGGTGGCCGTGTTCGCGTCCAGCGCGCGTGACGCCGGCTACCGGCCGGTGGTCGTGAACGCGGCGGCTTACACGGCGGTGGACGCGGCGGAGTCGGACGCCGACCGGGCGTTCGAGGTCAACGCGGTCGGCCCGGGGCACCTGGCCACCAGCTGCCGCGAGCACAACGTGCCGCTGCTGCACGTGTCCACGGACTACGTGTTCCCCGGCGACGGCACGCGGCCCTACGAGCCAACCGACGAAACCGGCCCCCGCTCGGTCTACGGACGCACGAAGCTCGAAGGCGAACACCGCATCCTGTCCACTTGGGACCGTTCGTGGGTGGTCCGCACCGCCTGGGTCTACGGCGAGCACGGCAACAACTTCGTGAAGACCATGGCCCGCTTGGCCGCCACGCACGAGACACTGTCTGTTGTGGACGACCAGGCCGGCTCGCCGACTTGGTCGCTCGACCTGGCACACGGCCTGCTCGACCTGGCGGCCCTCGTGTCCTCCGGCGGCACACCGTCCCGCGTCCTGCACGCCACCGGCGCCGGCGAAACCACCTGGTGCGGCTTCGCCCGCGCCATCTTCACCGAACTGGGCCTGGACCCGGACCGCGTCCACCCCTGCACCACCGCCGACTTCCCCCGCCCCGCACCACGCCCGGCCTACTCCGTCCTGTCCGGCAAGGCCTGGGCCGACGCGGGCCTGAAGCCACTTCGACACTGGCAGCAGGCGTTGACGGCGGCGGTGAAGGCGAACGCGGTGCCCTGAGCCGTCGGTTCAGGCCGGCAGTTCTTCGCACCGGGCTCGAAACCGGGGTGCGGTCGGTCGCGCCGTCGTGTGTGATGCGGGGCATGGTGATCGAGTTGGGCACGCCGGCCGTCGACGGGCTGGCCGGGGCGGTGGCCGCGCTGCGGGAGTGGCAGCACGACGGCGCGCCGATGCAGCTGCACCCCGGCGACGTCGGCTGGTTCTGGCGCTACGGCGCGGAGGCGACGGCGGCGGCCGTGCGGACCTGGAGCCGGGACGGGCGGATCCTCGCCGTCGGACTGCTGGACGCGCCCGACCTGCTGCGGATGACGATCGCGCCGGACGTCCAGCAGGACGAGGAGCTGGCGCGGCGGGTGGTCGAGGACGTGACCGAACCGGCGCGCGGTGTGCTGGTCGCGGGTCAGGTGTACGTCGAGGCGCCGAAGGGCGCGCTGCTCCAGGACGTGCTGGCCGAGGCGGGTTGGGCCACCGACGACCCGTGGACGCCACTGCGCCGTGACCTGACCGAGCCGGTCGAGGACCCGGGCGTGCGGGTCGAGGTGATCGGCCCGGAGCGGGCGCACGTGCGGGCGGCCGTGCAGCGGGCGTCGTTCAGCGGTTCCACGTTCACCGACGAGCGCTGGCGCGCGATGGCCGCCGGAACGCCTTACCCCGACGCCCGGTGCCTGGTCGCGTACGACGAGCAGGACAACGCCGTGGCGGCCGTGACGGTGTGGTCGGCCGGCCAGGGCAGGCCCGGGCTGATCGAGCCGATGGGCGTGCACTCGAACCACCGGGGCCACGGCTACGGCAAGGCGATCACCCTCGCCGCCGCGGCCACGCTCCGTGAGCTGGGCTCGTCGAGCGCCCTGGTCTGCACCCCGAGCTCCAACGCCGGCGCCGTCGCCACCTACAAGTCGGCGGGCTTCCAGGCGCTCCCCGAGGTGATGGACCGACGCCGGGACGCTTAGCCGGCTGTCGCCGCCGTTTCCGCACTGTCCGCAGGACTGCCCTGGCCGCCACGACTTCGTGAAACAACCCAAGCACCGGTGCGGGTGGGAGGGCAGGGCCGGGCCGGGTGACCGCACCTCCGGCACGGCGTCAGGCGGCCTGCCACGTAACGCCCGTAGGACGCTTGGCGGTGGCCAGGAACTCCTTCAAGGCGGTCGCCAAGACCTCCAGGGGCACGCCCGCACCAGCCGGGTAGTCGACGTACTCGGACCGGTACTCCGGCGACGCCGAATCACCCGCCAGCGTCGAGTAGTCGTGGTCCGGGTCGGCGTAGGTGAGGTAGCCGTAACCCTGGTGGATGGCGGCGGCGACGTCGTGGTCGGGGATCCTGGTGGCGCCGGGCGCGCCGAGCAGACCCTCGGTGTCGGTGATCAGCTCGCGGTCTTGGTGCTCGATCACGGCCGGGCCCGCGCCGGGCTCGGCGAGGCGGGTCAGGAGGGTGTCGACGTCCTCCGGCGAGTCGACGGTCATCTCGTCGGCCGCGTCGGCGTCGTGCTCGTCCGTGATCGGCCACACAGCCGTGAAGCTCATGGCCGGCATCATCGCAGTGGCCGCGCTGAGTGACCACCCGAGGGGTCGGTTGCGCCGTTGGGGTGGAGTCGGATTATCGCACTGGTTTTGCGCTCGAGCAGTGCGAGAACCTTTCCGCCATGTCCGCGATCGGGCGATCCCCTGAAGCGACCGCGACCCGCCTCGAAGGCGAGCGTCAGCGGTTCTTGCGTCGCGTCTGTGCCGTGACGAATTCACGGCAGATCTCGTGGAACGTCCTCAAGCCCGCCCGGAGCGACCGGCAACCCGGGCACTCGTAACGAGGAACGCCGAACGCCGAACGCCGAACGCCACCCGAGGGGCGCACACCGTTCGCGTTGCCGACCAGCCCGACCTGTCACCGCCCGGCGGCACGCCGGTAGGCCGACACCGTCGACTCCGCCGTCCGGCGCCACGTGAACTCCGCCGCGTGCGTCCGCCGGGCCACCTGGTCGGCGGGCGTGGGGGAAGCCTCGACGGCGTCGACCATGGCCGTCGCCAACGCCTCCACGTCATCCACCGGCACGTGCGCCGCGTACCCACCGGCGACCTCGCGCAACGCGGGCACGTCCGTGCACACCACGGGAACGTTGCACGCCAACGCCTCCAGCACCGGCAGCCCGAACCCCTCGTCGCGCGACGGCAGCACCAACGCCGCCGCACCCGCCACGACGCTGCGCAGGTCCACGTCGTTCAGGTACCCGGTCCGCATCACGCGATCATCGGAACCGACCACGTGCGGCCCGGCCAGCACCAGCGGCGGCAACGACGGCCGTGCCGCATGCGCGGTCAGCAACGTGCCGAGACCCTTGCGCGGCCCACCCGCGCCGACGAACAGCAAGTACTCCGACGGCAGGCCCAACCGGGCGCGCAGCGCGGGTGACGGCGGCCGTGCGGCGAACCACGCCGGGTCGACGCCGAGCGGCGTCACCACGATCTTCGACTCGGGCACGCCGAGCCGGTCCATCACGACCTCGGCCACCGCGCGGGTCGGCGTGCACACGACGTCCGCCCGCGTCGCCGACTTCTGCACCAGTTCGGGCAGCCGCCGGTCCGACGGCGGCAGGTCGCCGGGCGCGTCCAGGAACGCCAGGTCGTGGATGGTGGTCACGCCACCGGCCCGCAGCACCGGCGGCAGGATGAAGTTCGTCGCGTGCATGACGTCGGTCGGCCCGGCCAGGAACTCCACCGGCGGGAACGGCATCCGCAGCCAGAACTGCCGCAGCAGCCGCGCCGACACGGGCAGCCCGCGCGCCACCACGTCGTGCGGCAGCACGGTCCGCAGCGCACGCCACCCGCGCAGCGTGAACGCGACCGCGCGCACGTCGACCTCGTCCAGCATCGACGCCAGCTCCTCGGCCAACGCCGCCGTGTAGCGGCCGATCCCGGTCCGCTGCCCGAGCAGGGGGGTGCCGTCGATCAGCACCCGCAACGGCCTAGCCACGGCCGCGCAACTTCTTCAGCACCCGGCCGGTCGCCCGACGGGCCACCTCACCGGCACCACCGGCGGTCATGTACTCCTTGACCAGCGCCACGTCCCGCTGCACCTTCTCCAGCTTGCCGAGCGGCCGGTTGCGCACCATGAACGACGAGCCGGGCAGCCGGTCGGCGGCGGGCCGCGGGTTGCGGCAGAAGTCGGTCAGCGGCGCGAGCACGTTCTCCCAGGTGAACCGCTCCCGCACGACCGCGATCCGGTCCACGCACGCGGCCGCGAAAGCGGTGTCGTACATGACCTTCTCCAACGCGTCGGCCAACGCGTCCGCGTCCTCGGACGGCACCACGACACCCAGGCCCTCGCGCCGCACCAGGTCGGCGAACGAGTCGCCGTCCGTGGTCACGATCGGCAGCCCCGCCCACAGGTAGTCCAGCACCCGGGTCCGGAACGCGAACGTCGTCTCCACGTGCTCGTAGTGCGTGGTCACGCCCGCGTTCGCGTCGAGCAGCCAGTTCTGCCGGTCCTGGTAGGGCACCCACGTCTCGTTGAAGAACACGTGCGAGCCCACGAGGTCCAGCCGCTTGGCCAGCGCCCGGGTCTGCCCGGTGATGTCCATGTCCGGCACCTCGGGGTTCGGGTGCTTCATGCCCAGGAACACCAGCCGCGCGTCCGAGCGGCGCCCGCGCAACCGGTCCATCGCGTGCAGCAGGGTCAGCGGGTCGAACCAGCTGTAGACGCCACCCGCCCACAGCACGACCTTGTCCGACTCGCCGATGCCCAACGTCGAGCGCAGACCGGGCCCGGTGCGCTGCGGCGGCTTGCCCGGCAGCCCGAACGGCGCCTCGGCCAGCAGCGAGCGCACGGTGGGGTCGTTGTCGTACAGCGAGGGCGTGAGCCTGCCCAGCGCGGTCAGGTGGCCGAGCCAGAAGTGCCGCTGCCGCTCCGACGCGCACAGGAAGAAGTCGCCGCGCGCCAACTGGTCGTTGAGCACCTTCGTGACGCCGACGAGGTCCAGCCCGCGCTGCTCGTCGGTCGCGTCCTTGCCCTGTTCGAGCAGCTCCAGGTGCATGGGGTCGTAGATGTCGCAGACCACGACCTTGGTGGACGTCGGCTTCTTCAGCTCCGGCACGAACTCCAGCGCGTGACCCTGCAGCACGACCACGTCGGCCCACTCGACCTGGGCGCCGAGGTCGCGCCGGGCCACCTTGAGCACCGGGAACGACGCCTCGGGCGGCGCGCACAGCGGGTTGACCGTGACCAACCGGACCTCGTGCTCGCCGGACAGCACGTCGGCCATGTTCCAGGCGCGGATCGCGGGACCGGCCATCCGCTCGGTGATGGCGTCGCCGGTGATCACCAGCACCCGGCGCGGCCGGCCGAACACCTCCTCCAGCCCGAACACCTCGACCAGCACGTCGTGCGCGGCCAGGTAGCGGGGCAGCGGGTAGGCGGGCTCCATCGCCTTGCGCATCAGCGGCACGAGGTCGGTGTCGGACACGCGGCGGGCGGCCTGCTCGGCCTTGCGCGACTCGGCCAGCGACGGCAGCAGCTCCACGAACTGGTCGATCGCGAGGAACCCGGCCAGCGCCTGCCGCGACACGGGCACGGGGGCGTGGTCGTCCTCCGGGTTCGCCGGACGGCGGGTGATCTCCAGCTGGGTGGCGTCCAGCTCGCCGCGCGCGGTGGCGCGGCGGACCACCAGGGCCAGCGCCGCGGGCAGCGCCTTGGCCAGCGTCTCGTCGGAGAAGTTCTTGTAGAGCGCGGCGAGGGCGTTGCGCTCCAACAGGTACAGCTCACGGCTGGTGTCCACAGAGGACATCGAGGCGTGGTGCTTGTGGTAGGTCAGGGACGTGGGCACGTACCGGACGCGCCAGCCGCGCAGGTTCATCCGCCAGCCGAGGTCGACGTCCTCGTAGAACATGAAGAACCGCTCGTCGAACCCGTCCAGCTCGCGGAACACCCCGGCCCGGACCACGAGCGCCGAGCCGGTGCCGAACAGCACGTCGCGCGGTGTGTCGTGGCTGCCGTCGTCGGGCTGCCCGGCGTGCCGCTTGTAGCCCATGCCGAACCAGGTGAGGCCGGCGTCCACGAAGTCGATCTCGCGGCCGTCCCAGTCGAGGACCTTGCTCGCCACCGCGCCGACGGCGGGCTCGGCGCGCAGCACGGCCACCGCCTCGCGCAACCACCGCGGGTGAGGGCGGGCGTCGTTGTTGAGGAACGCGACCACCGACCCGCGCGCGGAGCGCACACCCAGGTTGCAGCCGCCGGCGAAGCCCAGGTTCGCCGGCGCCTCGACCACCTCGGCCCTGGGCTCGGCGGCCCGGATGCGGTCCGCGCTGCCGTCGCCCGAGGCGTTCTCGACCACGATGACCTGCAGTTTTTCCGCCGGGTAGTCGAGGTCGCCGAACAGCGCGCGCAGGCAGGTGATGGTGTCGTCGGCGCCCCGGTAGTTGACCACGACCACCGAGACGTCAGGCAGGGTCCCTTGCTCCACGGGCTAACTCTGCCTCATCACGCTCCGCAGCGTGCGGTCAAGGTGTCCTACGCCTCCGCTTCGGGCTCCCGGTCGGGCTTCGACTCGTTGTCCTCGGGCGGGGCTTCGGCGGGCAGGCTGTCGCGGTGCCACTCGACGGTGATCTTGACGTGGGCCTCGGCGGAGGACTTCGCGATCGCCAGCGCGGCGCTGGAGCTGACCTTCAAGCCGATCTCGACGGCGACCTTGTCCGGGCGCGGCGACGGCATGCTGCCGATCTTCGCCGCCACCGACCGGGCCACCTTCTTCGCCCGCTCGATGCCGTTCTCCAACGTCTCCTCGGCGCGCTCCACCGGGTTCCAGCGGCCCGCGCGCACCGGCCCGTCGTAGTCCTCGTCCAGCTCGAACGGCACCAGCTCGCCGTCCTCCGTGCGCACCTCGACGTACTCGGTCACCGAACTCCCCTTTCAGCAGACCGGGCCGTCGAACGACCCGGCCGGCGGTTCCACGTCACCCTCGGACAGCCCACTGCGCGTCACCACACCGCAGACGACGTCGCGCCACGCGGCCGGGTCACCGGACTCCAGTCCGCCGTACTCGCCGCCCGCGTTGGCGTAGCCGGGCACGGCGGGCACGGCCAGTCGCTCGACAGTCTCGTCGTCGCGGCCCAGCAATCCGGGCAGGCCCCACAGCACGTCCCGCGTCCACAGCTCGACTAGCACCCCGCCGTCGGCCTGGCCACCGCCGTCCACGCCGTCCACGGTGACCTCCACCTCGTCGGGGTCGTCGCGGAACCGCAGGTCGGTGACCTCGAAGTCGGCCTGGACGTCGAGCCGTTCCAGCCGCTCGCCCCGCGCCAGGTCCCACACCTCGACGCCGTCGGCCACCGGCACGGCCAGGAGTTCGCCGTCGGCGTCCACGGCGAGCGGCTCGTCGGGGGAGCGGGCCGGCGGGCCGCCGAACGTGAAGGCCGAGCCCGGCACTTCCCCGCCGTCCGCGATCGCGTGCCACCGCACCCACTTGTCCGCGCTCACCACCGCGAGCTGGTCGGCCCCGACCGCGACGGCGCTCAGCGGTGCCTTGCCGACCGCGGTGAACGGCCTGCCGATCGGCTCACCGGTCCGGGCCGACCACACGCCCACCTCCTGGCCGCGCACGACCACCAGCCGGCCCGGGTCCAGGAACCGCAGCCACACGTCGTCCGGCGGGCCGGGCACGTCGCCGAGCGGTGCGAGGTCGGGCAGGTTCCACAGCGTGATCCGACCGTCCTCGCCGCGCACGGCCAGCGTCGCCGAGTCGAGCGCGACGTCCTCCGCGCGGCCCTCGATCCGGCCGGTCCGGGTGCGGCTGTCGACGTGCCAGACCTCGACATCGGACCCGTGGAGCACGACGTGCCTGCCGTCGGGCGTGAACCGGGCGTCGTGGGCGGTGTCCAGGGCGCGTTCCAGGTCGTCCGGCGGCGGGATCCGCAGCAGCAGCGCCGAGCCGTCGACCGCGAGGAGGACCCGGTGCGCGCCGGACGGCTCGACCTCGAGGTGCGTGACCAGCGCGTCGTTGGGCACCTGGGCGACGTACCGCGGGCCGTCCGGGTCGGTCGCGCCGTACTGGAGCATCGACGGGTTGATGTACGGGTTCCGGTAGACCATCTCGAACGCGCGGCCGTCCGGGCTGAACGCACCCGACTCGCACGCCTGGTCGCTCGGCCGCACCTCGGCCGTCACCGCGCCGGTGAACGCGTCCTCCAGCCGCAGCCGATCACCGTCGCACCTGGTCCGGGTGGGTCCCGGGCGTGGGGCGAGGTTCTCCGTCACGACCAGCGGGTGTCCGGCGGCGGTGACCACGAGCGCGTCGTCGCCCGTCCAGGTCAGGGTCGCGCCGGTCGGCAGGCCCGGGACGTCGATCGCGGAGGCGGCGGCGAGGTCCCAGAGCTCGACCCGGCCGTCCGGCAGCTGCCGGGCGAGCCGGCTGCCGCGCGCGTTGACCACCGAGGTCGGTCGGAGCAGCAGCACGGCGTGGCGCAGCGACCGTGACAGCGAGCGCAGCGACTGCCGGGTGTACAGGGTGTCGGACGTGCGGTGCGCCCGGAGCGCGTCGAAGACCCGCTGGTCGAAGGGGCTCTCCTCGGCTCGGGCGCGCAGCGCGCTCACCGCGTTCTCCGCCGAGACCACGTTCTGCTGGCTGATCAACACCACGACGGTGTAGACGACGCCGAACGCCAAGCCCAGGACCAGACCCGCGGACAGCACCACCGTCGCCAGCCGGACGACGTAGCCCTTCGCGCTCGCCGTCACGAACTCGCGCTGCCGCTCGGTCACGTCGTCGTGCCGTTGCGCCGTGGTCGCCCACGCGTGCTGCAGTGCCTTGCCGCGCAACAGCAACGCACGCTCGCGCGTGTCGCGCCAGCGGGTCGCCTGGCGGTCCAGCTCGTCCTGCCAGAGCCGGAACTCCCGGTCCTGCTCGACCCAGCCCCGCAGCCGGTCCCAGTGCCGCACCAGGGCCTCGTGCACCAGCTCCACGGTGTCCGGTCCGAGCGTGACCAGGCGGGTGCGGGCCAGTTCGAGCGCGATCGGGCCCAGCTCGTCCGGCGGCACGGCCCGGCGCAGGTAGCCGCCGTCTTCCAGCGGGGCTGACCAGCTGGGTGAGCACGCGGCGCACCTCATCCGGGTCGAACCGCCGCCACACCTGCTCGGCGTACGTGGACACCGCACCGGCCACACCACCCAGCTCCCGGTACGCCTGGTGGGTGAGCACGCCCCGGTCCTGCCGGTCCCACAGCAGGGTCAGGGTGAACTCCAGCAGCGGCAACGGGTTGCGCTCGCCGTCGAGGTCTTCGAGCAGCGCGTCGGCGAGGCCCTGTTGGAGCACGGGCAGGCCGGGCGCGGCGAGCGGGCCCTCCACGGCCACGCGCAGCTCGGCGGCGCTCGGCGTGCCCAGGGTGGCCGTGCGGCTGGCCAGGCGCGAACCGAACCGGGGATCGGCGAGCAGGCGGTTGAGCGGTTCGGTCGTGGTCGTGAGGACGAGGTCCACGCGCGGGGTGCGGTGGTGTGACGCGGCGACGTCCAGGAGGGCGTCGAGCAGGTCGGCCGTCTCGTCCGGGAACCGGGTCAGGGCCTCGTCGACCTGGTCCACCACCAGCGTGAGGCGGCGCAGGTCGTGGCGGACGAGGAGCCGGTTGACGACGTCCTCGACCCGGTCCGCGTCGACCTCCTCGACGTCGAGCGCGGCGGCCAGGGCCGCCCACGGCGAACCGGCCGGGCGGACCACGACGGCGTGCGGCAGCGGCGGCACCAGACCGGCCAGCACCAGCGACGACTTGCCGCAGCCGGACGGGCCGGTGACCACCAGGACACCGTCGCGGTCCAGCTGTTCGGCCAGCTCACGGGTGCGGTCCTCGCGGCCGAAGAAGTGCTCGGCGTCCTCGGGCTGGAACGGCTCCAGGCCGCGGAACGGGCTCGGCTGGTTGGCGGTCGCGGACAGCTCCGGCCACGCGTCGTGCAGGACCGCGCCGGACAGCGCGTACCCGATGCGGTGCTCGCGACGGGCCTCCACGTCCACGACCATGCCGACCACGGCGGCCAGGTCGTCGTCCACGACCGGGCTGCCGCTGAACCCGCGCAGCATCGGCAGGCCGTGCGCCCGGTCGTCCTCGATGTGGATCCGGCCGCCCGCGATCGCGCCGCGCACCACGCCCTGCGACCACACGCCGTCCGGCCGGCGGTCGGGCACGCCGAACGTCCGCACCCGGTGGTCGCGCAGATCGCCCTCGGCGACCACGCGCACCGGCCGTGCGCCGGGAGGGGTGCGGTCGAGGCGGAGGCCCACCACGTCGACGCCCTCCGGGCGGTGGACCACCTCGGCCCGCGCGGTCACGCCGAGCACGGGGAAGTCGACCTCGGTCGCCGAGGCGTCACCGACGACGTGCGCCGCCGTCAGGACCAGGTCCGGGGCGACGAGGAAACCGATACCCACCGGCTCGCGGTCGCGCAACACCCGGACCAGTGCCCGTTCGACCACCCGGTGCTCCCCTAACGGCCCGCCCACTCCCGCCACACCACGCGCCGGTCCACTGTCGCACGTCGGCTGATCTTCCACCGCTCGATCGCCGTGATCGGCAGCCTCGCCAGCACTTCCAGCACCACTCGCAGGCGCAGGGGCACGTGGAAGTTGGCCGCGTCGGGCGTGTCTCGCCGCAACGGCAGCAGGGCGGTGATCGCGGCAAACCTGGCCAGTTCCCGCAGGGCCGTGGCGAGGGGCGCGCAGCGCAGCAGCGTCAGCAGGCGGTTGCGCTCGTTCCAGCGGTGGAACAGCGGGGAACCGGGGTTCGTGCTCGCGCCGTGCCGGTGGTGGACGCGGGCCGGGCCGACCGACAGCACCCGGTGCCCGGCCAGCCGCAGCCGCCACGCCGTGTCGGTGTCCTCGTAGTAGCAGAAGAACGCGGCGGGGACCCCGCCCACGTGCTCCAACACCTCCCGCCGCAGCAGCGCCGCGCCACCGCAGAAGCCGAACACCTCGCGACCGGCCAGGACCAGGTCGGCGCCGTGCCCGTCGGCGGTGAGCCGGACGCCGACCGACTGCGTCGAGCCGTCCGCCAGCAGCAGGGACGACGTCGCCGCTGCCGCGTCCGGCGTGGCGTCCAGGGCGTCTTCGAGGGCCGCGAGCCAGCCGTCCTCGGGCTTCGCGTCGTCGTTGAGCCAGGCCACGTACTCCGTGGTGATCCCCGGCAACGCCGCCGCCAGCCCGCCCGCGTACCCGCGGTTGACCGGCAGGCGCAGGGTCTCCGGCCGGCTCGGGTGCGCGGCGACCAGCTCGGCGGTGCCGTCGTCGGAGGCGTTGTCCACCACGAGCGTCCGATGTGGACTCTGTCGGGCGAGGGCGTCGAGGCACGCGGTGATGTGCTCCCGCCCGCGCCACGTCACCACGACCACCGTCGTGCTGGGGATCGACACGGCGTGAGACGGTACGCGACGTGCCCGACCTCGTTGTGCTGACCGAGCAGTTGCTGGCGCCGGTGCCCGGTGGCACCGGCCGGTACACGCGCGAGCTGGCCGCCGCGCTGGCCGCCACCGCGCCCGCCGGGTGGACGGTGACCGGGGTGGTGAGCAGGCACGCGGACGTGTCGGCGGCCGTCATCCCCGGGGTGCGGGGGCCGCGCGTGCTGCCGTTGCCCCGACGTGCGCTGATCGCCGCCTGGGAGCGGGGTGTGCCGTACTGGCCGGGCGGTGATTCGGTGCACGCCTTCACCCCGTTGGCGCCGCCGCGCGGGCGGGTGGTGGTGACCGTGCACGACACCGTGCCGTGGACGCACCCGTCGACGTTGACGCCGCGCGGGGTCGCGTGGCACCAGCGGGTGATCAGCCGGGCGGTGGCGCGGGCCGGTGCGATCGTGGTGCCGACGTCCGTGGTGGCCGAGGAGCTGCGGCGGTACGCGCCCGGACCGGTGCCCGTCCACGTGGTGGGAAACGGGGTGACGGCGTTCCCGGCGGAGGAGCCGGTGGACGTGCCGGACCGGTACGTGCTGGCGATCGGGACCATCGAGCCGCGCAAGGGTTTCGGCCTGTTGGCGGAGGCGACGGCGGAGCTGGGCGTGCCACTGGTCGTGGTCGGCCCGCAGGGCTGGGGAGGGGCGGACCTGCGAGCGCCACACGTCCACTTGATGGGACGGCTGAGTGACGCCCAGTTGGCGTTCGTCCTGCGGCGGGCAGCGGTGCTGGCCGCGCCGAGCCTGGCCGAGGGCTTCGGGCTGCCGGTGGTGGAGGCGATGGCGGCCGGAGTGCCGGTGGTCCACTCGGACGCGCCCGCGTTGGTGGAGGTGGCGGGCGGCGCGGGCGTCACGGTGGCGCGCGGCGACCGTGCGGCGCTGGTCGCCGGGCTGCGCCCGGTACTGTCCGATTCGTCACTCGTCGACCGCCTGATCACCGCCGGGCGGACCAGGGCCGAGGCGTTCACCTGGGAAAACGCCGCTCGTTCGGTGTGGGCCATCCATCTCGACCTGTTTCGTTGACGAACCGTTTGCGTCATTCCCGGTCAACCTGTCCGCAGCCCGCCGTACCCTTCACCGCGTGTCACCCGTCGAACCCAGCGTGCTGATCGACGCCACCGCCGTCCCAGCCGACCGAGGTGGCGTCGGGCGGTACGTTGATTCCCTGGTGGCGGCGCTGGACGCGGACGGCGCCCGGCTCAGCGTGGTGTGCCAACCCCGCGACGCCGAGCTCTACACGTCGCTGGCCCCGCGTTCGCGCGTCATCCCGGCGGCCGACGCGGTCGCGACCAGGACCGCCCGGCTGACCTGGGAGCAGACCACCCTGCCCCGGCTGGCCAACCGACTCGGCGTGGCGGTCGTGCACTCGCCGCACTACACCGTGCCGCTGGCGAACCGGGTGGCGTCGGTGGTGACGCTGCACGACGCGACCTTCTTCACCGACGCGGTGCTGCACTCGTCGGTCAAGGCGCGCTTCTTCCGCGCCTGGACCAGGGCCTCGCTGCGACGGGCGGCGCTGTGCGTGGTGCCGTCCCGGGCGACCGCCGACGAGCTGGCCCGGGTGGCGGGCGCGGACCGGCGGCTGCTGCACATCGCCCAGCACGGCGTGGAGACCGAGCGGTTCCACCCGCCGACACCCGAGGACGTGGCCGCGGTCCGGCGCAGGCTGTCCCTCGGTGACACGCCCTACGTGGCGTTCCTGGGCGCCTTGGAGCCGCGCAAGAACGTCCCGGCGCTGATCCGCGGGTTCGCCCAAGCGGTCCGCGACCGGCGCGACCCGCCCGCGCTCGTGCTCGCCGGCCAGCCCGGCTGGGACAGCCAGGTGGAACGCGCGCTGGACGCGGTGCCGCACCGGGTGCGCGTGATCCGGGCCGGTTACCTGCCGTTCTCGTCGCTGGCCGGTTTCCTCGGCGGCGCCGAGGTGGTGGCCTACCCGTCGCTCGGCGAGGGGTTCGGGCTGCCGGTGCTGGAGGCGATGGCGTGCGGCGCGGCCGTGCTCACGACCCGGCGGTTGAGCCTGCCCGAGGTGGGCGGCGACGCGGTGGCGTACTGCGGTGTCGGCGCGGGTGACATCGCGGCGGCGTTGAGCGAGTTGCTGGACGACCCGGCCCGGCGGGCGGAACTGGCCGCGGCGGCGGTCGTGCGGGCGAAGGACTTCTCCTGGTCCACGTCGGCCGCCCGGCACCGGCTGGCCTACGAACGCGCGGCCCGCACGTACCGGCGGCGTTGAGCCGTTCGGCCGTTCCGGGGCACGCCGTCGTGCGCCAAGCGCGTCACCACTAGGGTTGCCGGCGTGACGCGTTACGGAGACGAGCTGGCGGTGGTGACCGTCACCTACTCGCCCGGTGAGACCTTGGACACCTTCCTGTCCACCCTGTCCACGGCGACCACCCGGCCGGTGTCGGTGGTGCTGGCGGACAACGGTTCCACCGACGGCGTGCCCGAACGCGCGGCCGCCGAGCACCCGCACGTGACGTTCCTGCCCACCGGGGGCAACCTCGGCTACGGCGCAGGCGCGAACCGCGGCGTCGCCTCACTGCCCGACTCGGTCGGTTGGGTCGTGATCGCCAATCCCGACCTGTCCTGGGGCGTGGGCAGCCTGGACGAGCTGCTGGAAGCGGCCAAGCGGTGGCCGCGCGGCGGCGCGTTCGGACCGCTGATCCGCGAACCGTCCGGCGCGGTGTACCCGTCGGCACGGCTGCTGCCCTCGTTGGGGCGCGGGGTGGGGCACGCGCTGTTCGCGGTCGTGTGGCCGGGCAACCCGTGGTCGCGGGAGTACCGGCAGGCCGCGGCGGCGCCGGAGGAGCGCACCGCCGGGTGGCTGTCCGGCTCGTGCCTGCTGATGCGCCGGGAGGCGTTCGACTCGGTCGACGGCTTCGACCCCCGGTACTTCATGTACTTCGAGGACGTCGACCTGGGTGACCGCCTCGGCCGTGCGGGCTGGCTGAACGTCTACGTGCCCGAGGCGGAGGTCGTGCACATCGGCGGCCACTCCACCAAGCGCGCGTCGAAGCGGATGCTCGCCGCCCACCACTCCAGCGCCTACCGCTACCTCGCCGACCGCCACCGCGGCCCGCTGTGGGCACCGCTGATGCTGGCCGTGCGCGCGGGCTTGGCCCTGCGGCTTCGCCTGATGACCCGCTGACCGCGCCCTGCCTCGGCCCGTTGCCGTGGATGATGTTCCGATGCGCGGCTCCTTCTCCTACCGTGACGCGGTCAAGCTGCTCGGCGGCGACACCGGTCTGGTGAAGCTCGTGGACCACGCCTCGGCGGCGACGGTGCTGGCCATGGGCGGGATCGACCTGCTCGACGCACGCACCGAGGTCGTGCGGGTGGGCAAGCAGGTGCTGTCGTCCGTGCGCGAGCGCGTCACCGGCCTGCACCGCGTCGAACGAACCCGATTACTGGAAGCGGCCCACGCCGTCCTGGTGATCACCGCGTTCTTCGAGACCCTGGACGACATCGGCCTGCCGTTCCAGCTCAAGCTCAGCGCGGGCGAGCAGTTGGCGCTGGCCGGCGCGGACCGGCCGACATCGACGCGCAAGTCGGCCCACGCCCTCGCTTTGTTGGACACCCCGGGCCCGCTGCCGAGCCCTGAACAGGCGCCCGACGCCGTCTCCACCGCACTCTGGGACTACTACCAGGCCTTGGTCGCGGCTGTCATCGACTTCCTCCGCGGCTTTGCAGCTTGGTCCGACCTGACCCAGGACAAGCGCGACGAGTTCGTGGAGACCTGCCTGGGCGTGCCGGGCCGGGCCGTGGAGCACTACCGGGCGCTGTACCGCCGACTGTCGCTCAACTGCCCGGAGTTCGCGGTGTGGACCACCGGGATCGAGCACGCCGCCACCCGGACCGAGGTCCGCGCCGGCCTGGCGGACCTGCGCGCCTTCCTGGAGCCGCTCGTCGGCGCCCAGCCGCCCGACGACCGCCGCGACGCCCTCGCCCGCAGTCACCGCGCGGTGCTGGGCCGTCCGATCGTGGAGGGCGACGTCCCCTCCGGCCTGGTCCTGCCGACGTTGGCGCAGGCGTACGTGTCGCCGCGCTTCAAGGTCGTCGACGCGGACCAGTCCGCCGACGTCAGCCGGGACGAGTGGTGGTCCGCCGAGCCGGTCCGCACCGACCTGGACGACTACCTCGCCGGCTACCTCACCTCCTCCGGGGCCACCACCGCGCCGCTGGTCGTGCTGGGCCAACCGGGCGCGGGCAAGTCGCTGCTGACCAAGATCCTGGCCGCCCGGCTGCCGCCGGAGGACTTCCTGCCGATCCGGGTCGTGCTGCGGGACGTGCCTGCCGACGCGAGCCTGCAGGAACAGGTCGAGGACGCCATCACCCGGGCGACCGGCGAGCGGCTCACCTGGCCGGAACTCGCCCGTGCGGCGGCGCCCGCCGTCCCCGTCGTCCTGCTGGACGGTTTCGACGAACTGCTCCAGGCCACCGGCACGAGCAAGTCGGACTACCTGGCGCGGATCCGCGAGTTCCAGCAGCGCGAGGCGGATCAGGGACGTGCGGTGATCTTCGTCCTGACCAGCCGCACGGCCGTGGCGAACCGGGCCCGGTTCGCCGGTCCGACCAAGGTGCTGAAGCTGGAGCCGTTCGGCCACGACCAGGTGCGCCGCTGGCTCGACGTCTGGAACACCGCCAACCCGCGCGCCGTCCTGGCGCCGGACGTGGCACTCCGCTTCGAGGGCCTGGCCGCCCAGCCGTTGCTGCTGTTCATGCTGGCGCTCTACAACGCGGACGGGAACGCGCTGCACACCGCGGGCGAGGGACTGGCGACGGCCACGTTGTACGAGCAGCTGCTGACCAGGTTCGCCCGCCGCGAGGTCGCGAAGAGCCTCCACGACGCGTTGGACGACCAGGTCGAGCTAGCCGTGGAGGAGGAACTGGTCAGGCTGTCCGTGGTGGCGTTCGCGATGTTCAACCGCGGCGTGCAGTGGATCGACGAGACCGAGCTGGACGACGACCTGAACGCCCTCCTGCCCGGTGGCCCGCGAACCGGCCCGGACCGCCGCCTCCGGCTCAGCTCGGCCCAGCTGGCGGTCGGCCGGTTCTTCTTCGTCCACGCCGCCCGTGCCGCCCAGGACAGCCGCGTCCTGCAGACCTACGAGTTCCTGCACGCGACGTTCGGCGAGTTCCTGGTCGCCCGCCTGGTGCACCGCGTGTCGCTGGACGTGCTCGCACAGGAACGCGCCGCCAAGTCGCGCTACGGGCGTCAGGGCACCGACGCGGGCTGGCTGGAACCGGTGCTGTCCTTCGCCCCGCTGACCACGCGCAGCCCGGTGATCTCGTTCCTTCGCGAACTGTTCCGGAGGACCCCCGACGCCGACCGCACCGAGCTGCACAAGCTGCTCACCGCACTCGTGGACACGGCCCAACACCGGCAACCAGGCTCCGACCACCCCGACTACCTGCCACGCTCGCTGACGATCGCCCATCGCATCGCGGCCTACACGGTGAACCTGGTCACGCTCGCCGTCGTGGTGGGTCGCGGGTACGCCGTATCGGACTTCCCTCGACCGGAGTGGCAGTCCCTGGCCCTGCTGTGGCAGTCACAGCTGGGTGAGGAGGAGTGGGACAGCATCACGCGCGTGCTGACGGTCGAACCTTCACTGGACGCGGTCGTGCTGCGGGGGTGGTTGCCGCCTCCACCGGTCGACGTGGTGTGGTTGCTGGGAAGCGCGGTTCCCGCGCGCGATCACGCGAAGCTTGCCGCGCCGAACTACCTCGATGAAATCCGCCGGTGGGAGGCGTTCCGCACGTCCTGGCGCGAGGGATTGCTGCTGCACAACCTCGAACCCCTCATGTCGGACCTGACGGCCGCGTTGAGCGAGCTGGTGCCCCACGAAGGGCAGTGGGTCACCCCCTGGCACCTGCTGGCGACCGTATTGACCTCGACCGACCCGCAAGAGCGGGTGGCTGCCTACACGTCGGTCCTGGCCGCGCTGAAGGGAGGTGCGCGGTTGGACGAGCACTACCGGGCGATGTTCTTCGACCTCCTGGCCAGGGACCGGGCGACCACACCTCTCATGCTCAAAGAGGTCGTCTCGCTCGGGGTCAGCAGCGACGCGACAACCGAATCGGTGGTCCGCTGTGCATTGCGACTGCTGGGTGACGCCGGTGAGCAGGAGGTCGATGCCCTCGGTCTGCTCGACGACCTGTTCGCGGAACCGGACATCCGCGAGTTCGCGCCGCACACGGTGGCCCGGGCGTTGACCTGCCTGATCGAACTAGGCATCGAGTTGGCGCACGTTCCTGCTTTGGAGGACCTCCCGGTCCTGCTGGACGAACTCGACCTCGACGTGATCGCCAACACCGACCGGCACCTGCACGTCCGTCTCCGGCGGGCGTTGGAGTCGATCGGGATGGGCGATCACATGGCGCGGTAGTCGCGGGGGGAGAAGCGGGGGCCTCGGCGGGGTTTGGTGACGCCCGAGGCGAGGACGTAGCGGACCGCGCGGTGGCGTTGAGGGGCGTACGGGGCCAGGAGTTCGGCCATTCGATCGTCGTCCACGGCCTGCCCGGCCAACGCCCAGCCGACGATGCCGGCCAGGTGGTAGTCGCCGAAGCTGACCGCGTCCGGGTCGCCCCATGCGCGTTGCGCGACCTCGGCGGCCGTCCACACGCCGATGCCCGGCACCTTCCGGAGCAGGTTGCGGCCCTCCTCGCCGCCCAGCTCCGCCGCACGTTCCAGGCGGTGTGCCACCTGGGCCGCCGCGATCAGGGCGCGGCGACGTCCGCCGTCGACACCCGCCTGGTGCCACTCCCAGTCCGTGATGCCCAGGATCGCCCGGGGCGTCGGCGGCACCACCAGGTCCGGCACGCCCGGCGCCGGTGTGCCGAACCGCCGTGCCAGCTCCCGGTACGAGCGGAACGCCTCGACGCCGGTCACCTTCTGCTCCAGGATCGCGGGCAGCAGCGAGTCCCACACGCGGCCCGTCGTGCCGAGCCTGATGCCCGGACGCCGCCGCCGCGTCTCCGCGACCAGCGGGTGGTGGCACTCGAACGCCGAATCGTCGTCCCCGGCGCCCAGCAACGCGGGCAGGCCGTCCAGCAGCCACTGCGCGCCGTCGCCCCACGCGTCCGCCTCCACCACGTCGGCGCGGCGGACGCGCAGGGTGCCCGGACCCGCCGGGGTGTTGGCGGCCAGCCACACCCCGGCGTCGTCCACGCGGAACGTCGGATCGCCCGCACCCCGCCGCAACGGCATCAGCAGCGCGCCGAAGTCCAGCGGGAACGTCGGCGCCCACGTCCTAGAAAGCATCACTGACCATCAGACCTCTGCACCTCTACACATCGGCGGAGAACCGCACACCGCCCTCCGGCAGCACGACACCCGGCCACACCCGGGCGCCGTTGATCAGCTCGCACCGCGCGCCGACGACCGCGTTGTCCCCGATCACCGCGTCCGAGACGACCGCACCGGCCTGCACCAGCGAGTTCGCCCCGAGCACGCTGCGCTCGACCCGCGCGCCCTCGCCGACCACCGCGCCGTCGAACAGCACCGAGCCGTCCACCACCGCGCCGGCCGCGACCGTGCAGTTCGTGCCGACCGTCGCACCGCCCTTGACCACGGCGTTCTCGTCCACCGACGCGCCGTCGAGGATCACCGCCTCACCCCGCAGCGCGAGCGCGGCCGTCGGCGCGATCCCGCGCACCAGGTCCGCCGAACCCCGCACGAACGCGGCTGGCGTGCCCAGGTCCAGCCAGTACGACGCGTCGACGTAACCCTGCACGCGGGCGCCGGCGGCCAGCAGCCCCGGGAACGTCTCCCGTTCCACCGATACCGGCCGACCTGCGGGAATGGCCTCGATCACCTCGCGCCGGAACACGTAGCAACCCGCGTTGATCTGGTTCGTCGGCGGGTTCTCCGTCTTCTCCAGGAACGCCGTGACGCGGCCGTCCTCGTCGGTCGGGACGCAGCCGAACCGGCGCGGGTCGTCCACCTGGACCAGGTGCAGCGTCACGTCGGCCTCGGCCTTGCGGTGCGTGTCGACCACGGCACGCAGGTCGACGCCCGACAGGATGTCGCCGTTGAACACCACCACGTCGCGTTCGCGCAGCTTGTGGGCGACGTTGCGGATCGCGCCCGCCGTGTCCAGCGGCACGTCCTCGACCACGTACTCCAGCTCAAGGCCGAGCGCCGTGCCGTCACCGAAGTGCTCCTGGAAGACCTCGGCCTTGTAGGACGTGCCCAGCACGACGTGGGTCATGCCGGCTTCCCGGATCCGCGACAGCAAGTGGGTGAGGAACGGCACCCCGGCGGTCGGCAGCATGGGCTTGGGCGCGGACAGGGTCAGTGGTCGAAGTCGGGTTCCCTTGCCCCCGACCAGAACCACTGCCTCGGCGCCTTGCAGCTCCGACATGCCGTTTTTCCTCCTCGGCTTACTTCCACCCGTAGTTTGCGAATACTCTGGCATGAGCACTCCGGCGGCACGGGCGGTGGTCCGTGTCGACGAGCGTCACCGATCGGCACGCCGGCGTTAACCAGCCGGCCCAAGGCACACGCAGGAGAGATCCGGATGGACCCCCGCGCTCGGGCCGACGCGGCGCTGGCCCGTGCTCGTGCACGTGGCATCCACGTCGTGACGCCGGACAACATGACGTCGCCCATGGACTCGTCGGCGACCCAGCAGATCCCGCGCGCCATGGTCAACGCGGTCGACCCGCGTGGCGGCGACCCGGACTCGACCATGGTGCTGGCCGCGCACGTAGCCGCAGGTCAACCCGCACCGCCACCCCCGCCTCCACCGCCACCCGCCGCTCCCGAGCCCGAACCGGAACAGCGCGTGGCCCCGGGCCCGGTCCCGACCGTCCAACAGGTCCCGACCTCCCGCCCGACCCTGTCCCAACGCCTCTCCGGCGGCCAGCCCCAACACCCCCCGGGCCTCTCCCAACGCCTCAACGGCGACTCCTGACCCCCGCGCGTGTCCTACCTCCAGGACCCGCGTGTCCTACGTTCGGAACGGGCGTGTCCTACGTTCGCGTACCCCGAGTTGAACGTTCAGGACAGCGGGCCGTGTGCTGAGTGTTCAACTCGGGTGTTCTGAACGTAGGACACGCGCGACGCGAACGTAGGACACGCGCGGGCTGGAGGTTGGACTCACGCGCGGGTGGGTCAGAGGTGGGGGGTGGTGGCGGCGATCAGGGGGTGCAGGTCGTCGACGTCGGGCGGTAGGGCGGACAGGGGCCACCAGGCCAGGTCGAGGGATTCCGAGCTGCGGGACGGTTCGGCGTCGAGCGGGGCGCGGACCAGGAAGCGGACGTCGAAGTGACGGGTCGGCTTGCCCAGTGAGCACGTGATCGGGTGAACGTCCAGGTGGACCGGCACGGGCGAGATGCGCAGGCCGGAGATGCCCGACTCCTCCGTCGCCTCACGCAGCGCCGCACCGGCCAGCGTCGTGTCGGACGGCTCGCAGTGCCCGCCCAACTGCAGCCAACGCCCCACCCGCGGGTGCAGGGTCAGCAGCGTGCGCTCCCCGGAAGCGTCCACCACCAGCGCTGACGCGGTGATGTGCCCCGGCTCGCACGACCGCCGGCACGCGTCCTCCCGCGCCGCCAGGAACCCCAGGTAAGCCTGCCGCAGCGACTCCTGCGCCGGGTCCGCCGGACGCCAGGCGCCCAACGCCGCCACCGCGTCCGCGTGCAACGCCGAGAAGCTCACAGCTCCAGGAACCTCTCGTCCAGCTCGGGCAACGACCGCGGCGTCAGCTCCGCCTCCGGGTGCCCGATCGCCACCGCACCCAACGGCTCCCAGTCGGCCGGCAGCCCCAGCACGTCACGCACCACGTCCGCGCAGAAGATCGTGGACGACACCCAGCACGACCCGAGCCCCTCGGCGGCCAACGCCACCAGCAGCCCCTGCACCGCCGCACCGCCCGCGATCGTGAACATCGTCCGCTCGGCCTCCGCCCGGCGCGGATCCGGGTACGCGTGCGCACCGTCACGCACCAGGAACGGCACGACGATCTCCGGCGCGTTCCGCAGGAAGTCACCCCGAGCGACCCGGGCCGCGACCCGATCCTCGGACAACCCGTCACCGCGCAGGTCCGCCCGCCACCGGTCGGCCATCGCGTCCAGCAGCACGTCCCGCCGCTCGGACAACCGCACGAACCGCACGGGCCGCGTGTGGTGCGGCGCGGGCGCGGTCAACGCCGCCGCCACGGCCCGCCGCACGGCGTCCACCGACACCGGCGACGAGGCGAAAGCCCGCACCGAACGCCGCAGCAACACCGCCTCGGCCCGCCCCTGCGCGACCGCCTCCGCCGTCCCGAGCCGGAACAGGTCCTCGGCCACCGGCCGGGCCAGCTCACGGGCGGTGGAACCGTCGTCCGCGAACGGCAACCCGCGCACCACCGCCACCGGCACCGCGCCCAGCTTGCCCTTCACCAGGTCGGCCGCCGCCGCGATCTCGTCGGCCACCGCCACCTCGGTCACCACCAACGGGTTCCCGTAACGGTCCACCGACCCCGCGTACCGGTGCAGCACGGCCAGCCCGGACGACCCGATCGCGGCGTCGGTCTGACCCACCCGCCACGCCCGGCCCATCGTGTCGGTCACCACGACCGCCACCGACACGCCCGACGCCGCCGCCAACGCCGCCCGCAACGCCGCCGCCGACCCGTCCGGGTCCACCGGCAGCAACGCGATCTCGTCGCCGTTGACGTTGGACGCGTCCACACCGGACGCCGCCTGCACGATCCCCAGCTTGTTCTCGGTGATCAACGTCCGCCCGCGCCGCGCCAGCACGCGCACCGACTCGGCCTCGACCCATTCACGCCGCACGGCGTCGCGCGCCTCGGGGTCGGCGGGCACCGACACCAGCCGACCTTCCACTTTGGACAACACCTTGGACGTCACCACGACGATGTCGCCGTCAGCCAGCCAGGGCGCGGCCGAAGCGATAGCGGAAGCCAGGTCGTCGCCGGGCCGGAACTCCGGCAAACCGGTCACCGGCAACAACGTGATCGGCGAACCGGCCGCGTGGTCAGTCAACGTCGACACCGGCCAGTTCCAGCGCCGCCCGCGCCATCGCCGCCGTGGCGTCCACATCGGACATCAGCAGCGGCACCGCGCGCACCGCGACCCCCGGCACGTCCGAGCGGTCGCCGGTGTGCACGAGCCAGCCGTCGAGCACGCCCTTGTCGGTGGTCTTGCGCGACCCGTAGTACCGGCCGACGGCCTCGGCGGAGGTCTCCACGCCGATCGCCGACAGGCACGCGTCCGCCATCCCGCGCAGCGGCTTGCCGCCGACGATCGGCGCCAGCCCCACCACACCCGCCTCGGTCTTGCGCAACGCGTCACGCACCCCCGGCACGCCCAGGATCGTGTTCACGCTCACCACCGGGTTCGACGGCGCGATCAGCACCGCGTCCGCGTCGCGCACCGCGTCCAGCACACCGGGAGCGGGCGTCGCCGTCTCCACCCCGACCGACGCGAACGACCGCGCGGGCAGCCCGGCCCGGTGCTTGACCCACCACTCCTGGAAGTGGATGGCCTTCTCGCCCTCCTCGGTCGTCACGACGACGTGCGTCTCCACCCGGTCGTCCGACATCGGCAGCAGCCGCACGCCGGGCTCCCACCGGTGGCACAACGCCTCCGTCACGGCCGACAGCGGGTAGCCCGCGCGCAGCATCCGGGTCCGCACCAGGTGCGTGGCGATGTCCCGGTCGCCCAGCCCGAACCACGTCGGGTCGGCGCCGTAGGCGGTCAGCTCCTCCTTGACCGACCACGTCTCGCCCGCGCGACCCCACCCGCGCTCGGAGTCGATCCCGTCACCGAGGGTGTACATGCAGGTGTCCAGGTCGGGGCAGATCCGCAACCCGTGCATCCACACGTCGTCACCCGTGTTCACCACGGCGGTGATCTCGTGCTCCGGACCGGCCAGCAGGCTCTTCAGCCCGACCAGGAACCGCGCCCCGCCAACTCCGCCAACCAGTACGACGACCTTCACGAGTCGCCATCCTCCCACCGGCGCTCAGCGCCAGAACAGGAAGGTGCCCTGCCCGTCGGCCGCCAGCCAGCGGTCGCCGCCGATCAACTCGAACACGCCGTACCCGGCCTCGAAGAACAGCCTGCCGATGGTCGGGAACCCGATCAGCACGGCGAAGAGCACGAACGGCGCCCACATCCGGGCTTTCGCGCCGAACTGCCGCGCCGAGTACGACATGTACGGCTCGATCGCGCCCCACCCGTCCAGGCCCGGGATCGGCAGGATGTTGAGCACGAACGCGAGGATCTGCACGGCCGCCAGGTACGACAGAGCGGCGGCCAAACCCACCGGCGGGGTGAAAAGGATCACCGAGAGCGACAGCAGGATGCCCAGCACCAGGTTGCTCAGCGGTCCGGCCAACGACACCATCGACTCGACCCGCTTGTCGCGCAACGCGTGGTGGTTGATCCACACCGCGCCGCCGGGCAGCGGGATGCCGCCGAACGCCAAGAGCACCAACGGCAGCACGATGCTGAACACCGGGTCGGTGTAGCGGCGGATGTCGAGGGTCAGGTAACCCTTGGCCTGGACGGCGTAGTCGCCGCCGCGGTAGGCCACGATCGCGTGACCGAACTCGTGCAGGCACAGTGAAACCGCCCAGCCGCCGAGCACGAACAGCACGGTGCCCGCGGTCAGCGCGGCGGTGGAGTCGTCGAACAGGGTCAGCACGGCGCCTGCCACCGTCACCGCGAGCAGGCTGAGGAACAGTGGACTCGGTCGCACCGCTGATCGCTTCACCCCACCAGTGTGACGTCCCGGCGCCGGTGCTTCACAGGCGTCCACTAGGCCATCCGCGCAGCCATTATCGCTGCGAGCACCTCCTCAATCACCGTCTGTGCTGCTAGTCAAGGCTTTTCGCGCCATCCGCAGGAATATCCCCCGTCCTGTGGACTCCGCTTGACCGCGTGTTGTGACACAGGTGTAATCACATCGGTGTCATTCGTCGTTGTGGGGACGGCGAGTGGTGTCCGCCAACCGGGGAGAGCGGAAGGCGAGGAGGCGGACTATGCAGGAATTCGACGGGGGTCGCATCGTGGACGGGGACGTCCCGGCACCGGAGCCGGTCGTACTCGACCTGTTCGACGCGGCCGATGAGCAGGACTGGCAGGAGCGCGCCCTGTGCGCGCAGACCGACCCGGAGGCGTTCTTCCCGGAGAAGGGCGGCTCGACCAGGGAGGCCAAGCGGATCTGCCTCGGTTGTGAGGTGCGCTCCGAATGCCTGGAGTACGCCCTGCAGCACGACGAGCGCTTCGGCATTTGGGGCGGCCTGTCCGAGCGTGAGCGGAGGAAGCTCAAAAAGCGCGCCGTGTGATCGATGCGCACGGGTGATCGCTCGCGCCCCGTGCTCTGGCTTACCGTGGTCGTCCCACGGCGTAGTCGGAGCAACTAGGAGCGGCACTTGACGAGCGGCGCCACTCCGCGGCTGCGCACCGCGCCCGTGCTGGCGGTACTGGTGTGCCACGACGGCGACCGGTGGCTGGGCACGGCGCTGTCCGCGCTGCGCCGCCAACAGCCGCGCCCGCGGCACGTGATCGCCGTCGACACGGGCTCCGTGGACGGCACCGCGAAGTTGCTCGCCGACGCCTCCGAAGGTCCCGATCGGGTGATCGACGGTGTGCTGACGCTGCCCCGCGGCACCGGTTTCGGCGCGGCCGTCCACGCCGCCGTGGAGCACGCCGTGCAGCGGTGGGGTGATCCGGGCGCGTGGCTGTGGCTGCTGCACGACGACTGCGCGCCGGAACCGGACTGCCTGTCCGTGTTGCTGACCGCGGCGGAGGTGTCGCCGTCGGCGGCCGTCCTCGGCCCGCTGAGCCTGGACTGGACCGACCCGCGGCTCGTGGTGGAGGCGGCGCTGTCGACCGACGCGTCCGGCCACCGGCAGACCGGCATGGGTCGGGTCGAGCTGGCCGGGTCGTTCCGGCAGAGCACCGAGGCGTTGGCGGTGCCGTCGGCCGGGTCGCTGATCCGCCGCACGGCGTGGGAGGAACTCGGCGGCTACGACCGCGCCCTGCCGCTGCTGCGCGACGACATCGACTTCGGCTGGCGCGCCAACCTCGCCGGGCACCTGGTGCTGTCGGTCCCGGTGGCACGGCTGCGGCACGCGCGTGCGGCGGGGCGTGGCGTGCGGCGGTTGGACGCGGCGGCGGCGCCTCCCGGGCCGGCCCTGCGCGGTGTGGACCGGGCGCACGGGTTGCGCACGTTCCTGCTCAACTGCGGGACGTTGTCGTTCGTGCTGGGGCTGCCCCGGTTCGCGGTGCTCGCGTTCCTGCGCGCCATCGGGTTTTTGTTGCTGCGCCGGTTTTCCGACGCGCGGGCCGAGATCGGCGCCCTGCGGTACCTGCTGAGCGGGCGGGCGCGGCTGGTGGCGGGACGTGCCGAACGACCGGCGCACGGTGTCGTGCGCGGGCTGTTCACCAGCCGGATCACCCGGTTGCGCAACGCGATCCGCGGCGCGTCGGCGGCGTTGGTGCGGCGTCGGGTCGAGGCGGACCTGGCGTTGGGGCGGCTGCCCGAGGACGACGCGCGGCCGGGCGCGTGGGCGCTTCCGTCCGAAGTGGAGCGTCCGGTGGTCGGCCCGTCGGCGCTGCCCGCCGGTGTGCTGTCCCGGCGGCGTCCCGTGCGGGCGACCGGCGGGTTGCGCCGGCCTGTGGTGGCCGTGCCGGTGGAGGCGCCACCCGGGCCACGCCCTTCGCCGCGTCCCCGTCCTTCGCCCGTGCCGCGTGCTCCCGGTGCGCCCGGTGTGGTGTTCGTGGAGGTCGACCGGGCGCGCGTGCTGTGGTCGCTGGTGCTCGGGCCGCCGTTGCTGCTGGTCGTGGGGCTGACGGTGTTCGGCATCCTGGCCAACGCGGCGCGGATCGGGCTCGACCTGAGCGGCGGTCGGCTGCTGCCGGTCGGTGACCTGGAGAGCACCTGGTCGTCGTACCTGGCCGCGTGGCACCCGGTGGCCGGTGGCACGACCGCGCCCGCACCGGCGGCGTTGGCCGTGCTGGGGACGGTCGGCGTGCTGGTCGGGTCGCCCGCCACCCTGGTGGCGTTGCTGTTCCTCGGCGACGCGCCGCTGGCCGGGTTGGCGGCGTACGCGGCGTCACGGCGGATGCCCGTGCGGCGACCCGTGCGGGCCTTGGTGGCGGCGGCGTACGCGTTGCTGCCGGCGGCGACGGCGGCGGTGAGCCAGGGACGGCTGGACGTCGTCGTGGTGCACGTGCTGGCACCGGTGGTGTTCGCCGGGGTGGCCGCGGTGCTTCGGGGTGGGGCGGGCGCGTCGTGGCTGCCGGTGGCGTCGGGGACGGCGCTGGCGTTGGCGGCGGTCGGCGCGTTCTCGCCGTTGGTGCACGGGCTGGTGGCGTTGGCGGCGCTGGTGGGGTTCGTGGTGGTGCCCGGGCGGCACGGTGACGGTCGGCGGCGGGTGGCGTCGCTGTTCATGGTCGTGCTGCTGCCGATGGCGCTGCTGCTGCCGTGGCCGGCGGTGGTGTTGCAGAACCCGGCCGTCGTGCTGCACGGGGTGGGCGCGTTCGTGGCGTCGCCCGCGGTGGGGCTGGTGGATTTGCTGTCGCTGCGGCCGGGCGGGACGGGTTCGGTGCCGTTCGTGGGGTTCGTGGTGGTCGGGTTCGCGCTGGTCGCGGCGGTGCTGCGGCCGTCGCGGTCGATGCTGGCGGGTTGGGCGGCGGTGGTGCTCGGCGGGTTCGCGGTGATCGTGCTGCGGACCGTGGTGGTGGCGCCGCTGCCCGGCGGCGACGCGTCACCAGGGTGGACCGGCGGGCCGTTGGTGCTGGTCGGGTGGGGGTTGCTGTGGGTGGTGCTGTCGGCGTTCCGGCGGGACGTCGGCACGGTGCCGGTGCGGCGGGTCGTGTCGGTGGTCGGGGTGCTGTCGGTGGTCGGGTTGGCGTGCGCCGGGTTCGTCGGGCTGCGCTCGGGTGCGTTGACGGCGGACGGCGCGCGGCTGCCGTCGACGTTGGCGCAGGAGGTGCCGTCCACCGGGCGTTCGGTGCTGGTGCTGGGCACGCCGACGAGGCTGGTGGCGGGGCGGCTTCCCGCGTTCGGTGACGACGACCTGGTGCCCGCGCCGACGGCCACCGCGCGGCTGGAGCGGTGGTCGCGCGATCTGACCGGCGGGTCGGCGTCGGCGGCGCGGACGGCGTTGGCGCAGGCGGCGGCCTCGGGGGTGGCGTTCGTCGTGGCGCCCGACCGCAAGACCGCGCAGGTGGTGCGCGAGGCGGTGGGCGAGCTGGTGGCCGTGACGCCGGCGATGTCGGACGGGCGACCGGTGCTGCGGGTGCAGTTGGCGGCGGGCAATGCTGTGCTGCTGTCACCGGAGCTGGCGCGGCGGGCCCGGACCGGCGGCAACCCTCCTGTCGAGCTGGGCGCGCCGGGCATCGCTCCTGTTGAAGCCGCTCCGCCGGAGGTCGGCGTGCGGGTGTCCGAGGGGCCCGAGGGGCGGTTGTTGGTGTTGGCGGCGGAGGAGGAGCCGGGGTGGCGGGCTTGGGTGAATGGCCGTGAGACGACGATCGTGCGTGCTTGGGGCCACTTGGTCGGCGTGACGGTGCCCACCACGGCCTCGGAGGTGCGCGTCGAGGTGTCCTCGACCCTGCGCGAACTGCTCCTGCTGCTCCAGGCCGCCGCGGCCCTCTTCACGTTCCTGACCGCCCTACCGTCCCGCCGTCGCCCCTGAACGTTCAACTCACCTGTTCCGAACGTAGGACACACGCGACGCGAACGTAGGACACACGCGAGAGTCCAACGTTCGGAACGCGAGTGTCCTACGTTCGGGTACCCCGAGTTGAACGCTCGGGTCAGTCGCCGTCGATCACGTCCGGGTCCAGGCCCAGGTAGTTGGCCACCTGCTCGACCAGCACGTCGTGCACCAGGTCGGACAGGTCGGCGCCGTCCTTGGCCCGCGCCTCCAGAGGCCGTCGGTACAGCACGATCCGGGCACGGCGGTCGGCGCCGGCGGGTACGAGCCGTGCCAAGGGCACGTTGCCGTCCTCCACCACGTCGCCGTCATCACCCGACTGGATGTCCGGCACGTCGTCCACCGCGACGTCCAGCTGCGTGAGCTCGGTCCGCCACCGCGCCTCGATCGGCTCCAACGCCTCCAGCACCAGCGCGTCGAACCGCTCCGCCCGACTCCGGGCCGCGGGCAACGTGGCCGGGTAGAGGGGGCCGCGCAGCCCTCGACCGTGCCGGTCGCGGTTGCGTCGCCGCGGAGCGCCCTGCCGCCGTGAACCCCGAGCCATCACCACGGGGTAGAGGGTAGTTGTCCGCCGGACGGCCCCGTCCACGTACCTCCGCGACCAGGCAAGTTGCCCGAGCGCGGCACCACCGCCAGCGCCGCGCCGGAGGTAATCCAACACACGCCGCGCGGGACGCGATATCGTCCCCGCCGTGCGGAGCGTGAGACGGTGCTCGCGAACCGGGTGCGCGAACCCGGCAGTCGCCACGCTCACGTACGCCTATGCGGACTCCACCGCGGTCGTCGGACCCCTCGCGACCTACTCCGAACCGCACTCCTACGACCTCTGCGAAGAGCACGCCCTGCGCCTCACCGCGCCGCGCGGCTGGGAGGTCGTCCGGCACCAGGGCGAGTTCCGCGCCCCCGAACCCACCGTGGACGACTTGACGGCGTTGGCCGAGGCGGTCCGCGAGGCGGGCCGGGCCACACCGCAGGTCGAGCTGCCGGAGCTGCCCGCGGGCACGATCCGACGCGGCCACCTGCGCGTTCTGCCCGATCCGAACGAAGACTGAACGAAGACCCAGCGACCGGACACGACGCCGAGGCGCGCGCCGGTAGGCTTCCCAAGGCAGTGTCAAGAGCCAACTTGGGAGTGTGGCCGTGCGCGATCTGTCCGGCATCGTCAAGGCTTACGACATCCGCGGTGTCGTCGGCGAGCAGCTCGACGCCGACGTCGTACGCGACTTCGGTGCGGCGTTCGCCCGCCTGGTCGGCGGACCCGCCGTGGTGATCGGGCACGACATGCGCGACTCGTCGCCCGGCCTGGCCGCGGCGTTCGCCGAGGGCGTCACGGCGCAGGGCGTCGACGTGGTCAGCATCGGCCTGGCCAGCACCGACATGCTGTACTTCGCCTCCGGCAAGCTCGACCTGCCCGGCGCGATGTTCACCGCCAGCCACAACCCGGCCAAGTACAACGGCATCAAGCTGTGCCGCCCGGGCGCGGCGCCGGTCGGCCAGGACAGCGGCCTGGCGCAGATCCGTGAGGACGCCGAGCAGGGCGTGCCGGACGCCGAGGGCGTCACCCGGGGCACCGTCACCGAGCAGGACATGCTCACCGACTACGCCGCCTACCTGCGGGAACTGGTGGACCTGAGCGGCAGCCGGCCGTTGAAGGTCGTGGTCGACGCGGGCAACGGCATGGGCGGCCACACGGTGCCCAAGGTGTTCGAGGGCCTGCCGATCGACATCGTGCCGATGTACTTCGAGCTGGACGGCACCTTCCCGAACCACGAGGCCAACCCGCTGGACCCGAAGAACATCGTCGACCTGCAGAAACGCGTCCAGGAAGAGGGCGCGGACGCGGGCGTCGCGTTCGACGGCGACGCGGACCGCTGCTTCGTGGTGGACGAGCGCGGCGAGCCGGTGTCCCCGTCCGCCATCACGGCCCTGGTCGCGGTGCGCGAGCTGGCCAAGGACCCCGGCGGCACGATCATCCACAACCTGATCACCTCGCACGCGGTGCCGGAGATCGTCCGCGAGCACGGCGGCGTGCCGGTGCGCACCCGCGTCGGCCACTCGTTCATCAAGGAGGAGATGGCCAAGACCGGCGCCATCTTCGGCGGCGAGCACTCCGCCCACTACTACTTCCGCGACTTCTGGCGCGCCGACACGGGCATGCTGGCCGCGCTGCACGTGCTGGCCGCGCTCGGTGAGCAGGACGGCCCGCTGTCCGCTCTGACCAGCGACTACGCCCGTTACGCGGCGTCCGGCGAGATCAACTCCACGGTGGACGACCAGCAGGGCAGGCTGGCCGCCATCAAGGCCGAGTTCGGCTCGCGCGAGGGCGTCGAGCTGGACGAGCTGGACGGCCTCACGGTGAACCTGCCGGACGGCTCCTGGTTCAACCTCCGTGCGTCCAACACCGAGCCGCTGCTCCGGCTCAACGTCGAAGCCGCCGACGCGGCCTCCGTCGCGGCGCTGCGCGACGAGGTCCTGGCGATCGTGAGGGGATGAGCGCCGTGGCTGTCCAACTGGACGCGCAGTTGCTGGAGATCCTGGCCTGTCCGTGCCCGGAGCACGCGCCGCTGAAGGTCGGCACCGCGTCCGACCCGCTCGCGGACTACCTGACCTGCACGTCGTGCGGCCGGTCGTTCCCGGTGCGGGACGGCATCCCGGTGCTGCTGCTGGACGAAGCTGTCGAGCCGACGGCCGGGTGAGCTCGGGTGCTTGACGACAGCCTCCTCGACGACCAGTCCCGGCTCGCCGACGCCGACCGGGAGGGTCTGCTGCGCGCCGCCGCACGCGCGGGCGCGCAGGTCCGGGCGACCGCCGAGGCGGCCGGCGACCTCGGCGTCGACCGGGTGTTCTCCGAGCGCCCGAGGGCGTTGGTGCTGGTCACGCGGCCAGGTGTGGGTGGCGCGATCGCCGGCGTGGTGACCGCGCTGCTCGGGGCGCGCTGCCCCGTGCCGGTCGTGGTCGCCGACGACGTGCCGACGTGGGTCGGTGCTCTGGACGTCGTCCTCGCGCACTCCGAGGACCCCGGTGACGTGCGGATGGCCGAGTCGGTGGACCGGGTGGCCCGGCGTGGCGCCCGGGTGCTGCTGACCGCCGAGCCGGACGGCCCGGTGGCCGCGTCCGCCGCGCAGCACGCGCTGCTCATCCCGCCGCGGGTGCCGGTGCCGCAGGGCTTCGGCTTCGCCCGCGGTTTCGCCGCGTGGGTGGTGGCGCTGAAGTCGTTGGGGCTGCTCGACGTGGACGTGCAGGCCGTCGCGGACGAGCTGGACCGCGAGGCCGAGCGGTGCCACCCGATGCACGAGTCGTTCGTCAACCCGGCGAAGACGCTCGCCCTGCGCATCGCCGAGCGGACCCCGCTGCTGTGGGGCCTGGACGACCTGGCCACGGCCGTCGCCGCGCACGGTGCGGGCGTCCTCGCGGCTCACGCGGGCGTGGTGAGCGACGTGGCCGGCTATCCTCAGGCCCTGACCCGGTCGGTGCTGCACCGCCGGGCCGTGCGCGGCACGTCCGGTGCCGACCTGTTCGCCGACCCGGACGACGAGCACGACGGCCTGGTCCGCGTGCTGCTGGTGGCCGTGCGACAGGGCCCGCAGGCCGACTTCGCCCGGCGGGTCGCGATGGAGACCTTGTCCGGAGCCGACGTGCTCGAACCGGCCGAGGAGGTCAGCGGCGGCGAGGCGGTGTGCGCCGCGCTGCTGGCCCTGCGGTTCGAGCTGGCCGCGCTGTACCTGGGTCTGGCGGCGGGCACGCTGGGCGGACCCGGGCTGTACGCGCCGGCCGTGTGAGGGGATGACTGTGGACCTGCTGCACAACGCGGTGCGCGCGTACGCGTGGGGATCGCGCACCGCCATCGCCGAGATGCTCGGGAAGGAGGTGCCGACGCCGCACCCGGAGGCGGAGCTGTGGATGGGCGCCCATCCCGGCGACCCGTCACGGGTGGTGGGACCGGACGGTGAGGCGCGGTCGCTGCTCGACCTGCTCACCGACGACCCGGACGGCCAGCTCGGCACCCGCCACGCCGACCGCTGGGGCAGCAGGTTGCCGTTCCTGCTCAAGGTGCTGGCCGCGGACGAGCCGCTGAGCCTGCAGGCGCACCCGTCGGCCGAGCAGGCCGCGAACGGTTTCGCCGCCGAGGACGCGGCGGGCGTGCCGATGGACTCGCCGATCCGCAACTACAAGGACCCGTCCGCGAAGCCCGAGCTGATCTGCGCGTTGACCGAGTTCCACGCGCTGGCGGGGTTCCGCGAGCCGGCGCGCACGGTGGCGTTGCTGCGGTCGTTGGACGCGCCGGACTTCGCGCCGTACGCCGAGCTGCTGGCCGCCCAGCCGGACGGCGACGGCCTGCGCGCCATGTTCACCACGCTCATCACGCTGCCGCAGACCGCGCTGGACATGCTCCTGCCGCAGGTGCTGGACGCGTGCGTGCTGCACGTGAAGGAGCACGGAGAGTTCGACCTGGAGTGCCGCACGATCCTGGAGCTGGGCGAGGCGTACCCCGGTGACGCGGGCGTGCTGGCCGCGCTGCTGCTCAACCGGATCGTGCTGCAGCCCGGTGAGGCGATCTACCTGCCCGCCGGCAACCTGCACGCGTACCTGCACGGCACCGGCGTGGAGATCCTGGCCAACTCCGACAACGTGCTGCGCTGCGGACTGACGCCCAAGCACGTGGACGTGCCCGAGCTGATGCGGGTGCTGGACTTCGCGTGCGGCGACATGCCCGTGCAGACCGGGGTGCAGGCCTCGCCGGGGCTGTGGTCGTACCGGACGCCGTGCCCGGAATTCGAGCTGTCGCGCATCGAGGTCGGGCCGTCGGTGCGCGTCCGGGTGGACCACAGCGGGCCCCAGATCCTGCTCTGCACACGCGGCCGGGCGCGGTTGACGTGCGGCGACGAGACCGTGGAGCTGGCACGGGGCCAGTCCGTGTGGCTGCCCGCGCGTGACCCTGAGGTGCTGGTCACAGCGGATGTCGACACCCAGCTTTTCCGGGCGACCCCCGGGGTTGAGTAGGGTCACACCAACAATTCGGACTTGGGCGCGTAGGGAGCAACCGTGTCAGCAGGGGGCGGGACCAAGGCGATCATCGCCGCACTGGTGGCCAATGCGGGGATCGCGGTGGCAAAGTTCGTCGGCTTCCTGATCACCGGGTCGTCATCGATGCTCGCCGAGTCGGTGCACTCGGTGGCGGACACGTCCAACCAGGGCCTGTTGCTGCTCGGGCAGAAGACCGCGCGGCGCGCGGCCACCCCGAACCACCCGTTCGGGTTTGGCCGGGACCGGTACTTCTACTCGTTCGTCGTCGCGCTGATCCTGTTCAGCCTGGGCTCGGTCTTCGCCTTGTACGAGGGCATCCACAAGCTGGAGGCGCACGAGGAACTCAGCAGCCCGCTGGTCGCGGTGGCCATCCTGGTCGTCGCGATCGGCCTGGAGATCTACAGCTTCCGCACGGCGATCGTGGAGTCGAAGGCGGTCAAGGGCGACGCCACGTGGTGGCAGTTCATCCGGCAGTCGAAGATGCCGGAGCTGCCGGTCGTGCTGCTGGAGGACGCCGGCGCGCTGTTCGGCCTGATCCTGGCGCTGATGGGCGTGGGGCTGTCGATGCTCACCGGTGACCCGGTGTGGGACGCGATCGGCACGCTCTGCATCGGCGTGCTGCTGGGCGTCATCGCGATCATCCTGATCGTGGAGATGAAGTCGCTGCTGATCGGTGAGGGCTCGGCGCCCGCGGAGCTGGACCTGATCGTGGACGAGCTGGCGGCGGGCAAGGTGCAGCGCGTCATCCACATCAAGACCCAGTACATCGGGCCGGACGAGCTGCTCGTGGCGGCGAAGATCGCGCTGAACTCGGGTTTGTCGATCAACGAGGTGGCCGAAGCCATCGACGCCGCCGAGCAACGCGTCCGCAACAAGGTCCCGGCCGCCCGCCTGATCTACCTGGAACCCGACCTGGACCGGTCGCTGACCAAGTCTTAGGGCGCCTGCCCGTTCCGGAGGGCGACGAGCCGCAGCGGCTCGTCGCCCTCCGGCGTCTGGGTGCGACGTCAGGATCCCTCCTTCTCCTCCTAGATGGCAATCTCTGAGAGGGCTGCGAGTCGATCGACGGAAGTCGAGAGCCTCATCGAAGATTCTTCGTTCGGCACCGATGACGTCCGCGCGCTCCGCGACCGCGCTCCGGCGGACGTGGTCGCCGAGATCCTCAGCCGGACCCACCGACCGGTGTCGGTGGTGCGTCCGTCGCGTGACGCGCCTATCTCCGGGGCGAGGCGGATCTCCGTGGACCGTGGCATCCCCCGCACGGGCGGGCGGCCGACAGCGTCCCGCAGCGCTGCGGCTGTGGCGGTGGCATCGGTCGGCGTGGTTGACCCGGAATGGCCCACCAACACCCTGTTGGGTCGCCTGCGGGAGAACACCCGACAAGAACTGCTGAACATCGGCACGGTCGTGCGGTACCCCGCCGACCGGGAGGTCATCGTGCAGGATGCGAAGGACACCCATGTCCTGCTGCTGCTCGACGGCGTGGTGAAGGTGCAAGCCACGGACGAGGCCGGCGGCACAGCGCTGCTCGCGATCAGGGTCGCGGGCGACCTGGTGGGCGAGATGGCGGCGCTGGACCAGAAGCCGCGCTCGGCCACCGTCGTCACGTGCGGCGACGTGGTCGCGAAGCTGATCACCAGCGGTGAGCTGATGGGCTTCCTGCACCGGCGCAACGACGCGTTCGTGGAGATTATCGGGGTGATGAACGAGCGGCTGCGCTGGGCGAACCGGCGCAGGCGTGATTTCCTGTCCCACTCGCCCTCTGAACGGGTGGCCAGGGCGCTGGCCGAGTTGGTGCAGTCGTACGGCCGTGAAGAGGCCCATGGGTGGAGACTGGGAATTCCGCTGACGAACGTGGAACTCGCTTCCGTCGCCGGGTTGAAGCCCCGGATGGCGGAGAAGGCGTTCGCCGATCTGCGGAAGGCAGGGGTGGTGGTCAGTCACCTGAGGCGTGACGTCCTGGTACCCGATCTGGAAGCCCTGAGGAAGTTCGCGAAAATCTGACCGCTTGGCCGGGAGCGGCTTGGTCCGGGTGAAGGGATCAAGCCGCTCCCGGCGCGTTTACGGGATCTCGTCGTGCTTCACCACGGGCACGGCGGTGGTGCCCTTGCGGCCCAGGAGGGAGTGGCGGCGGCTGTAGACGAAGTACACGACGACGCCCAGTGCCATCCACGCCAGGAACCGCACCCAGGTCAGCGCGGTCAGGTTCAGCATCAGCCACAGGCACGCCAGGATCGCCAGCACCGGCACCACGGGCACGAACGGCACGCGGAAGCCGCGGGGCAGGTCGGGGCGGGTCTTGCGGAGCACCAGGACGCCCGCCGACACCAGGATGAACGCGAACAGCGTGCCCACGTTCACCATCTCCTCCAGCTTGCCCGCCGGGAAGAAGCCCGCCGCGACGGCGACCAGCACACCGATGACCACGGTGATCCGGACCGGCGTGCCGTGCTTGCCCGTGCGCGCCAGGCCGCGCGGCAGCAGGCCGTCACGCGACATCGCGAACAGCACCCGCGACTGGCCCAGCATCAGCACCATCACCACGGTGGTCAGACCCGCCAGCGCGCCGACCGAGATGACGGTGGCCGCCCAGTCCACGCCGTTGGCCGAGAACGCCGTGGCCAGCGTCGCCCGCGTGCCGTCCGGCTGGGTCTTGAGCTGGTCGTACGGCAGCATGCCGGTGATCACCAACGACACCGCCACGTACAGCACGGTCACGATCGCCAGCGACCCGAGGATGCCGCGCGGCACGGCCCGCTGCGGGTTGCGGGTTTCCTCGGCGGTCGTCGCCACCACGTCGAAGCCGATGAACGCGAAGAACACCAGCGACGCGGCGGCGAGCAGCCCCAGCACCCCGTACGTGCTGCCCTCGAAGCCTGTGACCAGCGAGAACAGTGACTGCTCCAACCCGGTCGCGGTCGTGCCGCCGGACTGGGCGGGCGGGATGTACGGGCTGTAGTTCGCCGCCTTGACGTACCCGATGCCGAGCACGATCACGAGCAGCACCACGCCCACCTTCACCGCCGTGATCACCGCGCTGACCCGCGACGACAGCTTCGTGCCGATCACCAGCAGCACCGTCAGCACGGCGATCAGCAGCAACGAGCCCCAGTCGACGTCGACGCCCCCGACCGCCGCGGTGGTCTTGACCGACACGCCGACCTGCCCGAGCACCGTCTGCAGGTACACCGACCAGCCCTTGGCCACCGCCGCCGCGCCGACCGCGAACTCCAGCACCAGGTCCCAGCCGATGATCCAGGCCATGAACTCGCCGAACGTCGCGTACGAGAACGTGTACGCGCTGCCCGCCACCGGCACGGTCGACGCGAACTCCGCGTAGCACAACGCGGCCAACGCGCACGCCACCGCCGCCAGCACGAACGCCAGCGACACCGAGGGCCCCGCGAGGTTGCCCGCGGTGGACGCGGTGAGCGTGAAGATGCCCGCGCCGATCACGACCGCGACGCCGAACACCGTCAGGTCCCACGCGGTGAGGTCCCTGCGGAGCCTGGTGCCCGGCTCGTCGGTGTCGGCGATCGACTGCTCGATCGACTTCGTGCGCCACAGCCCGTTGCCTGGCACGGTCTCGCCTCCTGTGTTCGGGTGGCCGGTGTTCCGCGGACGGTCGCCCGGTTGGTCCGTTCAGCCTAGAGGTGGGTACCGACATTCGGCGGCACCGGTAGTTTCGCGACCATGACCGTGCTCTGCCTCGACATCGGCTCGACGTGGACGAAGGGCGCCCTCGTGTCCGGGGACGGCGAGTTGCTGGGTACCGCGCAGCACACGACGACCCCGCCCGAGGTGCTCCGAGGTATTGACGCCGTCACAGGTGCGCTAAACCCCGCCGAGCACACGCTGGCCTGCTCGTCGGCCGGTGGCGGGCTGCGGCTCGCGGTGGTGGGGCAGGAACGGCTGGTCAGCGCCGAGGCCGGGTACCGGGTGGCGTTGTCGGCGGGCGCGAAGGTGGTGCACGTCTCGGCCGGTCCGCTCGACGGTGCGGGCGTCCGGGCGCTGCGCGCGGCCAGGCCGGACCTGGTCCTGCTGGTCGGCGGCACGGACGGCGGCGACGCGTCGGTGCTCCTGCACAACGCCCGCGCGCTGGACCGCGTCGCCTGCCCGATCGTGCTCGCGGGCAACGTCGAAGCCCAGCCGGAGGCGGCCGAGGCGCTGGGGCACCGCACGGTGGTGCGCACCGCGAACGTGCTGCCCGACGTGGGCGAGCTCGCACCGGGTCCGGCCCGTGCGGCGATCCGCGAGGTCTTCCTGCGGCACGTCATCGGCGGCAAGGGCCTGTCCCGCGGCCGCAGGTTCCGCGGGCTCGTGCGTGCCGTCACCCCCGACGCCGTGCTCACCGGCGTGTCGCGGCTGGCGCTGCAGGACCGGGAGGGCGCGGTGCTGGTCGTGGACGTCGGCGGCGCCACCACCGACGTCTACTCCGCGGTCTCCGTGGTGGAAGGCCCGGAGCAGGAGCGGACGGTCGCGCTGCCGCCGGACCGGCGCACCGTCGAGGGCGACCTCGGCCTGCGCTGGTCCGCGCCGGGCGTGGTGGCCGAGGCACTGGCCGAGAAGCTGGTCGACAAGGCGGAAGCCGCCGTGCTGCACGAGGAAGCCGCCGCCCGGGCCGCCGACGTGACGTGGCTGCCGGACGACCCGACCGTGGACCGGCGGCTCGCCGCGCTCGCCGCCGTGCTGGCCGTCCGCCGCCACCTCCGACTGGTCGACGGTCAACTCGGACCGAAGGGCGCGGGTCTGCTGGTGCTGTCCGGCGGCGTCTTCCGGCACGCCGACTCCACCGAGGACGTCGAACGGGTGCTGCGCGCCGACCCCGTCCTGCGCCCGGTCCTGCGCACCGCCGCCATCACCGTGGACCGCGACTACGTGCTCGCACCCGCCGGCCTGCTCGCCGGGACCGGCCGCACGGACGCGGCCGACCGGCTGCTCACGTCGCTTCGGGTGACGGCGACCTGACCGGTGCCTGCCGCGCGGTCGGCAGCACGGGTGGCGCGGGCGGCTCCGTCGTCTCCAGCCCGGCCGCGATGGCGATCGCCCGGTCCCACTCGGGGTCGGAGGTGTAGTCGGCGTGCCGGTTGACGCCCGGTGCCCACCGCCGACCGGGGAACGGTCCCCGCTGCGGGTCCGGCAGCCAGTGGTCGCCGCCGAGCACCAGCGCGCCCGTCGGACCGCGCTGCGCCGGCGGCAACGCGCCCGACGTGCCGTCCGGCCGGAAACCCGCGCCGAGCAGCATCCCGTCGAACACCTGCCGGTCCCACGTCATCACCGCGCCACCCAGCGCGTCCGTGCCGCGGCACAGCGCACGCCACCGCCCCGCCAACCGGCCGGCCAGCGACTCCAGCGAGCTGTGCGGCACCACCGCCGGGAACGCCCGCGGGTACGCCCACTGCAGCTGCGACCCGGCGGTGACGAGGCCGACCCGTTCCGCCTCGTTCGCGGGCAGCTCCTCCAGCAGCCGTGCCGCCGCCACCGCCGCGAGCAGGCTGCCCTGGCTGTGCCCGGCGAGCACGACCCGCGTGCCGGGGTCGGTCAGGTGCTCCCGCACCCGCGCGACCAGCTCCGGCACCACCTTCAACGCGTAGCACGGCGGCACCACGGGGTGCGCCTCGCGCGGCCAGAACGCCGCCAGGTCCGCCAGCACACCCACCTGTCGCGCCTTGTCCGGCCGCCGCGCCGCCAGGTACACCGCCCGCAGCAGCGACAGCGCCAGCGCCGCCAGCACGACCACGCCGAACCCGATCACCGGCCGCGACCACGACGGCGGCTCGACCCCGCGCAGCCGCAGCCACGCCGCCGGCACCGCGCCGACCGCCAACACCGAGGACATGATCAGCACCACGTGGTGGCTGTGCCGCCGCTGCCACCGCGCCCACCACCACGCCCGCGCAGCGCGCTTCGCATCCCGTGCGCGTCCCGCGTGCAACAAGGACGCCTCACGCGCCCACTCCTTGTCACGCCGAAGTGAGCTCCACCGCATCATCCCGGTGGTCGCCGCCATCGCCACCCCGGTCAGGAACGCCAGCACCCCGGCCACGCCCCACAGCAGCGCGATGTAGTCGTACCCGCCGGGCAGCTCGCCGTGCTGCCCGAGCGCCCACCGCACGGTCAGCGCCACCCCCGCGCCGAACCCGCCGCCGAGCAGCGCGGCCACCGCCACCACCGGAGCGGCCATCCACCCGCCCGCCCACGGCCGCAGCTCGCGCGGCTGCGCGGCCCACGTGCGCCGGGCCAGCAGCGCGGCCGGCACCAGCAGCACCGCGATCGACACGCACACCAGCGCCACCACCGCCGCCACCATCTGCACGGCCAGGTCCGCGCCGGGCAACCGCTCCGGCAGCCGGACCAGCAACGCGACCGCGACCAGCAGCGACACCCACGCCACCACCTGCAGCACCCGCCGCGGCCCGCGACCCAACGCCGCCCGCAGCCACCGGCCACCCCGGTGCGGCGCACCGCCCGTCGGGTCGTCCAGCAGCATCGCGCCCATCGCCGCCACCCCGACCAGCACCAGCCCCGCCGCCCAGCACACCGTGATCGCGACGCCGTGCCAGCCGGGCGCGAGCAGCGGACCGGCCTGCCCGCCCAGCGCGACCACCACGGCCGTGCCCAGGCCTGCCACGACGTGCAGCACCCGCAACGCGGGCGTGTCCGGGTCGGTGGCCACGTGCGCGCCGGGCAACCCGGACCCCACGCCCTCGGCCGCGGGCACCTCCTTGCGCTCGATCCGCCAGTCCACACTGGACATCCGGTGCAGCACCAGCACGGCCAGCGCGATCGGCGCCAAGCCCACGACGGCGCGCACCCACGGCGTCGTGCTCAGCCACGACGGGCCCCACAGGCACGCGGCGCCCGGCGCGAGGCACTGCGCGGCCACCAGGTCCAGGCTGATCACTTCGAGCTGTGCGATCAACAGCACGGTCAGCAGCAGTGCGGCCAACCGAAGCAACGCGCGCAGCGCGACACCGAGCAGGTGAGCGGGCACCGAACCGGTCGGCACGGGCGGCAGCATCCAGTGCGCCACGTTCGCCAGCGAGAACGGGAAGAGCAGCGCCCAGGTGGCCTTGGCCCAGCCGCCGGAGGTCATCGCGCCCCAGACGTAACCCTCGACGACCCTGGTCACGGGCCGTCCCGCGGCCTGCAGCACCGGGCCGGGAGCGGGTCTGCGGAGCCGGTCGGCCGGCCGCACGACGCGGCCGAGCCCGTCGCCCGCCACGTCCACCGCCGCCACCGCGTCGACCAGCGACTGCGGGGTGGTGCCCTGGACACCGTGCACCCGCAGTTCGACCACCCGTGTGTCGGGGCCGGGAATCAGCACAAGTCCTCCCGCGAACATCACTTCCGCTTCGCCCTACTCTGGTCCATTGGTGCGCAGATGCCGCCGACCTCCGTGGCCCGGCGTGGCGGGCGGTAGTGTCGGCTCGTCGACCCGACAATGGAGGAATCCGCGATGACCGCCGAGAGGCTCCAGACCCGCAACGGCATCGATTTCGCCGTGGCGGACCTCTCCCTGGCCGAGTTCGGCCGCAAAGAGATCCGGCTGGCCGAGCACGAGATGCCCGGCCTGATGGCGTTGCGCCGCGAGTACTCGGAGGTCTACCCGCTCAAGGGCGCACGGATCTCCGGCTCACTGCACATGACCGTGCAGACGGCCGTGCTGATCGAGACCCTGGTCGCCCTGGGCGCCGAGGTGCGCTGGGCGTCCTGCAACATCTTCTCCACCCAGGACCACGCCGCCGCCGCGGTCGTGGTCGGCCCCCACGGCACCGAGGAGGAGCCGAAGGGCATCCCGTGCTTCGCCTGGAAGGGCGAGACGCTGGAGGAGTACTGGTGGACCGCCGAGTCCATGCTGACCTGGCCGGACGGCGGCGGCCCGAACATGATCCTGGACGACGGCGGCGACGCCACGATGCTCGTCCACAAGGGCCTGCAGTACGAGAAGGCCGGCGTCGTCCCGCAGCCAGAGGCCGACGACCCCGAGGAGTGGAAGGTCTTCCTGGGCACGCTGCGCGCCTCGCTGGCGGCGGACAAGGGCAAGTGGACCAAGATCGCCGAGGGCATCCGCGGCGTGACCGAGGAGACCACCACCGGCGTCATGCGGCTGTACCAGCTGGCCGCCGCCGGCGAGCTGCTGTTCCCGGCGATCAACGTCAACGACGCGGTGACCAAGTCGAAGTTCGACAACCGGTACGGCATCCGCCACTCGCTCATCGACGGCATCAACCGCGGCACCGACGTGCTCATGGGCGGCAAGGTGGCCGTGATCTGCGGTTACGGTGACGTCGGCAAGGGCGCGGCCGAGTCGCTGCGCGGCCAGGGCTCCCGGGTCATCGTCACCGAGATCGACCCGATCTGCGCCCTGCAGGCCGCGATGGACGGCTACGAGGTGCAGACGCTGGAGGACGTGATCGACCGCGCCGACATCGTGATCACCACGACCGGCAACAAGGACGTCGTGCGCATCGAGCACATGGCGGCCATGAAGCACCAGGCGATCGTGGGCAACATCGGCCACTTCGACAACGAGATCGACATGGCCGGCCTCGCCCGCTTCCCCGGCATCCGGCGGATCAACATCAAGCCGCAGGTCGACGAGTGGGTGTTCCCGGACGGCCACTCCATCCTGGTGCTGTCCGAGGGCCGCCTGCTCAACCTGGGCAACGCCACCGGTCACCCCAGCTTCGTCATGTCCAACTCGTTCTCCAACCAGGTGATCGCGCAGGTCGAGCTGTTCACCAAGTACCAGGAGTACGACAAGGAGGTGTACCGCCTGCCGAAGGTGCTGGACGAGAAGGTCGCGCGCATCCACCTGGAAGCGCTGGGCGGCAAGCTCACCAAGCTGACCAAGGACCAGGCCGAGTACATCGACGTGGACGTCGAGGGCCCCTACAAGCCCGAGCACTAC